>JAATFC010000159.1 GCA_015655435.1 Chitinophagales bacterium
GCTTTGCATACGGTTTACGACCCGGAAATTCCTGTCAATATCATGGAGCTAGGGTTGGTTTACAACATTGACATTAAGGAAAACAACGCTGTTTTCGTGACGATGACGCTGACCGCTCCAGGTTGCCCTGTCGCTGGCGATATCTTGTTGGAAGTAGAAAACAAAATCCGTGCTATCGAAGGCGTTTCGGATGTACACGTTCAGTTGACGTTCGATCCGCAATGGACCAAAGACATGATGTCCGAAGAAGCCAAACTGGAATTGGGATTTTTATAATAGTGAATAGTTAATAATGAATGATGTAAGAATAATCATTCATAACTCATAATTTATAATTCAACACTGCCTTGTACAAAGCTATCACGATTATTTTTGTCACCTGTTTCTTATTGTATTTACCATTTTCGAGGATTCCGGATGCATTTGACAGTGTCAAGGCTGACGGAATCGGCGTTAACATGTTGGATTCTGCAACACATAGCCAAAAGGTTTTTATCCAATATACAACCAACGACAAAAAGGTTTTCAATTTTGACCCGTCTTATTTGTTCCTGAAATATGGAGTAGGCGAAAAAGTCACCGTAATTTACGAAGAGTCTCAACCTAAGAAAGCCGCCGTCGCTCATGTTTGGGGCTATTGGGTACGTTGGCAGGAGATACTGAGCTGTATCGTTATTTATTTTTTATTGTTCCAATTGTCATTGACAATGGTTAAAAATCCTGCACCGGAATCAGTGAAGGAGCAGGAAGAATACAATAACAGACCTTATAAGAAAAGGTCAAAATATGGCAGCAACACATTTTAGAACAACTTGTAGCCCAATCCGAACTGCAAGTTCTGCGAACGCCAACTTTCTTGATTAGTTATGTCATTTATCTTGGTAATGCCGATAACATAACGTCCATATATACGGAACTTGCTGAGATTCAATTGAATGCCACCGACCGCAGCGACATCGCCACCTTTGAATGCATTTTTTCCTTCCTGAACTATATCACTTCCCTTGCTTGTATTGATGCTGAATTGAGGTCCCAATTGAAAGGTAACCAAGTCACTGGTATTGATATTTAATAAGATAGGCAAACTAAGATAGTTGAGATGAGCCTTGAAATCCGGTTTGAGGATATTTCCTATTTGAGCATAAGCGGATGAGACGGTTTTCGTATTGGTCTGGGAAAAAATTACTTCCGGTTGGATGCCGATTTTGTCGCTCAAGTCTAATGTCGCCCAAGCACCGGCCTGGTAACCCCATTCAAATCCTTCTTTAAAAGATTGCCCGCTGATTTTGCCAAGATTAGGACCCGCTTTCAAACCGAAATGGAAACTCTGTGCATTCGCAAATGTTCCTGCGAGTAAACATGCAGCGGCAAAAAATAACTTTTTCATGATAATCTTTTCGTTTTTGTGTACAAAAAATGCTCCAAAAAAAGAGATTGGCGTTGGTTTTGGTAGTTTGAAGAGGTGAAATTACGTCATAAATCCAAAACTCGAACAGAATTCCACAACGGCTTCCCTATTTTTTTAATCTAAAGTCGTGGTTTATATTTAAGTTCGCGTTTTACAAAAAAGAGGAGATATCTGTGCGTTTAAAACAGTTACAAATAAAAGGCTTTAAAAGTTTTGCCGACAAGACAACATTGAATTTTGATGCTGCGGTTACCGGGGTTATCGGTCCCAATGGCTGCGGTAAGAGTAATGTCATTGATGCCGTGCGTTGGGTAATCGGGGAGCAGAAAATATCCGCTCTTCGAAGCGAAAACATGGAAGCATTGGTCTTCAACGGCAGCAAAAAGCGAAGCCCGAGCGGTATGGCGGAAGTGAGTTTGACTTTTGAAAATACCAGAAACCTGCTTCATACCGAGTTCAGCACCGTCGAGATTACCAGGCGTTTTTACCGAAACGGCGACAGCGAATATCGCCTGAACGATGTCAGTTGCCGTCTTAAGGATATCAACAACCTGTTTTTGGACACAGGTATCAGTTCGGATAGCTATTCGATGATTGAGGCAGGAATGGTTGACGACATTATAAAAGACCGTGACAACAGCCGCCGCAAAATGCTCGAACAAGCTGCGGGGATTACTGTTTACAAAACCAGAAAGAAAGAAGCCAAACAAAAACTAGACGCAACGGCGCAAGATTTGAGTCGTATTGAGGATTTGCTTTTCGAAATCAACAATCAGTTGAAAACCTTGGAAAGCCAAGCCAAAAAGGCAGAGAAATACAACGAAATAAAGAAATCGTACAAGGAAATCTCGATTGAGTTGGCAAAAGCTGCTCTCGAAGGTTTCAACGGAACATATAAAGAACTCAACAAACAGCAAGAAGAACAGTCCGACCGGAAAATCCAGTTGGAAACAGAGATAACTTCGCAGGAAGCGGCTTTGTTGAACGAGCGAAACGGTTTTTCCGAAAAGGAAAAAAACTTGCAGGATTTGCAATCCAGATTTAACCTGCTATTGGAACAGATGCACCAGAAGGAAAACGAAAAAAACCTTTCCGCGCAACGTCTCCAATATCTAAAAGAAAAAGAAAACAGCTTGATAGACTTTTTGGCAAAAGCCGAAGGTCAGATGAAAACAATTGCCGATTCCATCCAATACTCGCAACAACAGGTGGAGAGCGAAACGGACAATCTGGCGGATATTCAGGAAAAAGTCGACACAACCAAGGATACGATTGAGGAAAAACGTGCTTTGTTTGACAGCAAACGTGCGGAAGTGGAAGAACTGAGACGCGAATTTCAACAGGTTCAACGTCAACAGTTCGAAGCGGAAAAGAAAGTTGCCGTTGCGGATACTTCCATCCAAAACCTGCAACGTTCGCAAGTCCAGATTGAAACGGAACGTCAGTCGAGAACTTCACAATTGGAACAGTTCCAGGCGGAATTGCAGGAAAAAGAACTGCAACTAGAAGAAAAAAAAGGCGAACTCGTCGCGTTACAAAAACAACATGAAGACACAAAAGCCCTTATACTCAGTACGCAAACGGAAGTAGAAAAACAACGCAACATATTGGCGGAACACGTTCGTACGTTGGACGCCCGCAAAAATGAATATGCTTTGTTGAAAAACCTGATTGACTCAATGGAAGGTTATCCGGAGAGCATTAAGTTTTTGCACAAGAACAAAGAGTGGAACAATGATGCGCCGATACTTTCGGACATCATTTACGTACAGGAAGAATATCGTGCCGCCGTCGAAAACGTAATGGAGCCCTACCTCAACTATTATGTTGTCAGTAATATGGAAGAAGGTATGGCGGCTATTGAGTTGCTCGACAAGCATCAAAAAGGGAAAGCCAATTTTTTCTTATTGGACGCATTCAATGATTTCGCAACCGATTCGTCCAATATTGGCGGGACGGTTTCCGCTTTGGACATTATTGAAGTGGACGACAAATACGCCAAACTCGCCCAATATCTTTTATCAAAAGTTGTCATTACCGAAGATGCGGAAAAAGTACAAGGTATCGACAATGGTTATACCGTATTGGCAAAAAGCGGAAAATTTGTAAAAGGCCAATATCGCCTGTCTGGCGGTAGCGTTGGTGTTTTCGAAGGAAACAAAATCGGGCGTGCAAAGAATTTGGAAAAAATGCAGGACGAAATCGTCATGCAGGACGCACTGGTCAATTCGCTGAAAGCGGAACTCGAAGATTTACGTAAAAAAGTTGTCGACTACAACGAACAACTGAAAGAAAAGCAGATACAGCAAGCTCAGGTCGAAATCAATATATTGACCAATAATGTTTTCGTTACCAGAAACAAAATTGAAAACATTTCCGCAGTTCAGGAATCAAGCGGACAACGTATTGAGGAGCTAGTTGAAAAACTGGAAACAGAGCGTGGAGATATTGCCGAAACGCGTGACCTGTTGCAGGAAATAAACGATAAATCCATTGATATCAATAGTCGATTGAAACTATTGGAAGCGGACTATCAACAAGCGGAACAAGACTATAATTTTGCATCGGTTGCTTACAATGACCAAAATCTGCAGTTGACTAGGCAGCAAAGCAAAATCAGCAACCTTAGGTCTGAATTGGCTTTCAAGGAAAAACAGTTGCAGGATTTGTTGGCACAAAAAGAAGGCAATGCTAAGCAACTGGAAGAATCTGGTGCATCCATCAAATCGGAACAAGAACATCTGACTTTGTCCGAAACGGCATTGGTTAATGTTTTGCGTGACAAGGAATCTGCGGAATCCGAACTTAATGAAGCCGATCGTATTTATTATTCTTTACGAAACGCTTTGCAGGAAAAGGAAGATACACTCCGTGCAAAAACAAAACAACGCGAAAACATCGACAATGAACTCAACCAATTGAAAGACAATCTCAATGAATTGAAACTACAATTGGCCGGGATGAAAGAAAGATTGAGTGTGGAATTTCATGTCAATCTGGACGATATATTGGACGATCCTCGCATGACAGAATCTTCTGTCGAAGAACTCAACGAATCTGCCGACAGACTCAAAAAACGCTTAATAAATCTCGGAGAAGTAAACCCAACTGCGGTCGAGGCTTATACCGAAATGAAAACGCGTTATGAATTCATATTGGAACAAAAAAACGACTTGGTGGATGCACGCGAAAGCTTGATGCAGACTATACAGGAAGTCGAAACGACCGCCAATCAACAATTCCTGGAAACGTTCAACAAGGTTAGGGACAATTTCCAAACAGTTTTCAAAACCTTGTTTACCGAACAGGACACTGCAGACTTAATTTTGGAAAATCCTGAAAACCTTGCAGAAACAGGTATTGACATCGTTGCCAAACCAAAGGGAAAACGTCCATCATCCATCACGCAGTTGAGCGGTGGAGAGAAAACATTGACCGCAACGGCCTTGTTGTTTTCCATATACTTAATCAACCCGCTCCGTTCTGTATATTGGACGAAGTCGATGCACCATTGGATGATGCCAACGTCGGTAAATTTGTTTCGATGATTCGCAAATTCAGCGAAAAATCACAGTTCATCATCGTTACGCACAACAAGCAGATGATGACGGCTGTTGATGTAATTTATGGCGTGACGATGCAGGAACCCGGTGTCAGCAAGCTTGTTCCAGTTGACTTTAGGAGTTTGAAAGAAGCTTAGTATTTAAACTCAGTATTTTGTCCATGAAAATACGGACTAGCTTTAACCGAAAACGATGACTGCAAAAAATATATTGATAAGCTTTCTAATATTAGGAGTAGCCTCTTCAAGCCTTATCAATGAAGACTTTTATAAGTTGTTGCTTTCAGGCCAGAGTAACACTTACAGCATGTCATTAATTAAGCATAATCCAATTGTCATATTTGCAATATCATTGGTAGTCATACTTTTTATATTTCTCTTTAAAAAAGGCCTTCTATACAAATATTTATTAGGTATATCATTGGTAGTTTGGCTTTTATCTCAAAGAACTTATGTAATAGTGGAGAAGGGGCAGGACGCAATTCTTGTTTCTGGTTTTGCCATTGTTCCATTTAATAAGTCTAAACTTTCTGCTAAAAACAATTGTAGCGTAAATTTTTATTTTTTTATGAACAAAGAAATTGAATAAGCTATAAAAAATGCATTCAAAACATGAAAGTTTATAAACGTCATATTGGGTCAAAACTCTTTGCATTGCGTATTTTGTTCCTCGTTTTGGTAATACTTTACATTCTGACACTTATATACCACCTTGACAATTGGAGATATCTCGTGACTGTATTAGTATTAGGGATATCGATTATTAAAGTTAGTGGGATTACTATAAGTTCTGATTCATTATTGTCCGAGATAATTTAAAATAAGGGTGGTCATTTGACCACCCTTTCTCAATTTTGTAGTTACCACACCAAAAAATTGAGTATATGAACAAAGTTATGGATTATGTCGGACAGCCGATTTTCACACAGATAC
>JAATFC010000292.1 GCA_015655435.1 Chitinophagales bacterium
GTCTATGTATTTTGTTTATTCTGCCCCGACTATTGTCGGCTCAGAACAAGCAAGGTAAAGAGATTGTCTTTGTCAATAATGCGCAATATACACTCAACTTACAGGCAAAGGTACTTGCAGCTTTTGAGCAACAGAAACCGTTGATATTGTCACAGTTGCAGGAGGAAGAGCGTAAAAGTCTGAACAACAAGAACAAGGCTTCCGTTTCCGGACTTGCAACACCTAGAAAAAAAGACTTAAGCTCGGCACAAGTATATCAGGAAAATCTCGCAAGTGTGTTCATGGTTGGGATGCTTTCTCGTTCGGCATGGGATACAATGCCCCATGCCGAACTTATGGCAACAGCATACGCGATCAACAGCGATGGCGTGTTTGCTACCAATTATCATGTAATGAGACCGCTGCTGAGTGCCTCTGTATCTTCGACCAGCCGCAAAGTCAATATAGACAGTAGTTTAATATTTATTATGGATGGTTCGGGAAATATATATTTTGTTGACAGTCTGCTCGCCTATAACCAGGCCAATGACGTAGCCTTGTTCCGTGCCAATACGCGAGGGCAGAAAACAATACCGGTTCGATTTGGCGATGGTGCTGCTGTAGGTGAACAAGTATTCTGCCTTTCACATCCGGACAATAACTTTTACTATTTTACCGAAGGAATCGTTAACCAATATTATGAATACATACAGCCCCACTCCTCCGAGCAACGTTATGCAATGAACATAAGTGCTGATTACGCGGTAGGGTCGAGCGGTGGTCCTATTTTTGACAGGCGAGGCAATCTGGCTGGGATGGTTTCCCTGACGCGTGCAATCTATGCTGGATACAACCAGCAAGGCCAACAGCAGATGATTCTGAAACAGGCAGTTCCTGTATCCTACATTAAAAGCCTAATCCAACAATGAAAGCATTCTTTATAACCGTTGTCCTATCGACGCTGCTTTCTTTTTCTTATGCCCAAACCGGAAACGGAGTTTCGTTCGTTTCCGGTAAGAGCTGGGAAGAGGTAAAGGTAATGGCAAAGGAACAGCACAAGAAAATATTCATCGACTGTTATACTACATGGTGTACTTGGTGCAGGTGGCTGGACAGAAAAGTGTATCCCAACGATTCCGTGGCAGCGGCCATTGGCAAAGATTACATTGCACTTAGGCTACAGTTTGATTCCTCACAGAAAGACGATGCGGAAATAAAGGCTTGGTATGCGACTACGCATCAATTTATCAACGACTACGGTATTACGAGTTTTCCGACGTTGCTTTTTTTGGACGCAGATGGCTCACCCATCACGAAAACAGTGGGCGTAGAGACAGAAAACTACATACAGAAATTTCTCGTGATGCTAGAAGATGTCAAAGCACCACAAAACCAGTATTATCATCTTTTGTCTCGATATAAAAATGGAGATAGGGGTGTCATCTTCTTAAGAAATTTTATCACGGCTGGCAATACGGCGGGAGAGAGGGAAATAGCAGGCGATGCTTACAGAAAATATCTGGATGAGAACCTAAAGAAGTATGATAGCGGAAATGTAAAGTTTATAGCCCAGTCGACCTATTCATCCCAAGACCCGTATTTTGATACTTTGGCCACTAATTACGCTATTTATGATTCGGCGGTAGGCATTCCGTTAATGGGTGACAGGGTTTTGAATATCATTTTTCATGAAAAAGCCTATCCGACCGTTTTTTATGGAAAAGGTCAGATTCCCGACTATCACTATACACTTAATGAACCCAACTGGAATGTTCTTTTTGAAAAAATAAACAAGAAATACCCTAAGTGGGCGCGCGCAGTCATTGCCTATGGTAAGGTTTGTTTTTACGAAGACCAGGAACTTTGGGAAAAATGGTATGAATCTTTGCAGGTTTTTACCAAGCAGTATAGGCAGGTTATATTGCCCGAAACGTTGAGTGACTATGCGAAAAAAATACGAAAAAATTTCAGCAAAGATTCCGACAAAATCCAATTTGCGAAACAGCTTGAAATACGTTGAATGCACAGAGAGCAGGATAAACTTAGTTCAAAAATTTACAGCCGCTCCAACTGATTGATGACTCCTTCCCTTTGTAGGATTAGGTAGCCAATACGGTCATTGCTAACACCTTCCCTAAGTTGATAGCTGAAATAAAGCTCACCATTATCATCATGTGTCTCAAAATAGCGGAAAGCTATATTGGGGTAGCCTTTGAGGTCTTCTTCAATCTCGTAAAGATGTGTGGAAAGCAGGAATAACGAATGGTTTACTTTTCGGAAACCCTCTATGACTGCAATACTGCAACGCATTGCATCGCGTACATTGGTTCCCTTGAATAGTTCATCAATCAGAACCAGCCATTTTTTGTTGTCGGATATGCGTTCGACAGTGTCTTTTATGCGTTTTACTTCATTGAAAAAATAACTTTCGCCTTGCAGGATATTGTCCGTTACCTGAATATTGCTGAACAGTCCGTCGAAGTAACATAGTTCCAGTTTTTTTGCCGGAACACCGATGCCAAGATGTGCCAGATATACGGAAAGTCCGACCGCCTTGATGAACGTGCTTTTGCCCGCCATATTGGCTCCTGTAAGAAAAAGGAAATTTTTCTCTTGAGAAAATGATATGTTGTATGGAACTGGATTACGCAACAGTGGATGAAAAAGTCCCTCTGCTCGTAAAAAAGGCGCATCCGACTCTATGAAAGTAGGTAATTCGAATTGGTGTTTCTGGTACGCTATTGCCAGACTCATCCATGCATCTAATATGCCAAAAGCCTGTAATGCCGATTGAATATCCGTTTTGTAAGTCTGCATCATGTAGCCAAGGTTGAGTTCCTCGGCTGCGGTTGTTTTTTCTTTCAAAAAAGACTGGAATTGGGTTTTGTCCAATACTCTTTTCAGTGCCAAAAGCGCGTGGCGGATAACGGGTAAGGAATCGACTTCCGTAAGCAATACATGCAACTCCTGGATACCTTTCAGAAAATCAATAAACTGCCTGACCGAATATTTTACAGCACCGAAACTATTGGTATTCAGCACGCGGTATATCGCAACGTTCATAGCATTGGCGGGATAAGGAATCGGGGCGATACGGCTATGGTAAAACTTGTCAATCAATAACAACGTACCATTCGTAATTTTTTGTGGCCAGGTTGGGATCAATTGGGTAAAATGTCGGATGACTTGTTGTCGATCATTTATCTGCTGAATATTGTTCATTGGCCTAGCCAGCAAATGTTGCAGTTGTTCCCGACCATAAGATGTCGTTGTATAGTTCAACAAATGAAAGACAGACTGCTCTTCCATTCTATTGAATATTCCCAAATCATTGAGTGTCTGTTGGTCTATCTGCAAAGAAATTAGGATTTATAAATGAAGAATTATAATTTTTAGTTTCAATTTAAATCTATCCTCTATCAAACTTGAGCCGTTGTCCCTTAATAGATTCGTCAAACTGCCCTTTTCCATAAACCAGATGTCCACTGACAAAAGTATATTGGATACTTGAAGAGAAAACCGTTCCTTCCAATGGGCTCCATGCGCATTTGTACAAAAGATTTTCCGGCGTAACCGTGTAAGGTTTGTTCAGGCCCACCAATACCAAGTCTGCAAAATAACCTTCACGGATATAGCCACGGTCTTTTATCTGAAAACAATCCGCAACGGAGTGACTCATTTTTTCCACGGCTTTTTCCAGCGTTATTTTTCCTTCCTTTACATATTGAAGCATCAATTGCAGACTATGCTGTATCAACGGTAACCCCGCAGCCGCGTTGTCATAGTTGGCATCAGGCAATAGTTCCAGTTTGCCATTGGAGTCGCGTTGATAACCTTTTTCCGAAAGGAGATGTGGCGCGTGGTCTGTCGCAATTACATCGATACGGTCGTCCAATAAGGCCTCCCACAATGCCGTACGGTCTTCGGCAGTCTTTACCGCTGGATTGCATTTTATCTGGTAGCCTTTTGTTTGATAGTCTGCATCCGAATAAGTCAAGTGATGGACACAAACTTCGGACGTTATTTTTTTGTCTTTCAAGGGGATTGTATTGGTGAACTGTGACAGTTCCAACGCGTCCGTTATGTGCAATATGTGCAAACGTGTTCCATGCTTTTTAGCCAAACCAATAGCCTTGGAGGACGACGCAAAACAGTTTTCAGCATTGCGTATTAGCGGATGGTCTTCGGGACGAAGGTGTCCGTTGCGCTCCGCAAAAATGCGCTTATAGTTTTTCTGGATAATGGATTGTTCCTCGCAGTGCGTGGCAATCAACATCTCGCTTCCTGCAAAGACTTTTTCCAAAATCTTCGGGTCGTCGACCAACATATTGCCCATAGAGGAACCCATGAAAATCTTGACCCCGGCGATGTCGTTCTTATATTGGTTGGCTTCCAATATGTCTTCCAGATTGTCGTTGGAAGTGCCCATGTAGAAAGAATAATTAGCGAGAGAAGTTGCTTTTCCAATAGCATATTTATCTTCCAATAGTTGATGTGTCAGTGCCGGAGGTTTGGTATTGGGCATTTCCATAAAGCTTGTAACACCGCCCGCAACCGCAGCTTTTGCCTCCGTATATATATTGGCTTTTTGTGTCAGTCCCGGTTCGCGGAAATGTACTTGGTCATCAATTACGCCGGGAAGCAAGGTCAGTCCTTCCGCATTGATTTCCTTAATGTTTGTGGGGTTTTCGATGATATTGGCTATCTGTTCGATGCGTTGGTTTTTGATGCGGACGTCGCCGTAGAAGCGCAATCCTTCGTTGACTACCTGGGCATTTCTGATGATATATTCCATGTTGGCGACTTTGGTGCAAGGTAAAACATGATGCGCTATTTGCTTACTTTTGCACATGACTTATCAAAATATCTTCTTTGACCTCGACCATACAATCTGGGATTTTGAATCCAATGCAAAAGAGACAATTCAAGAGGTTTTCAACCAAACAAATCTGCAAGAAAGAGGTATTCACGATTTTGATATTTTCTTTCAACATTATAGTGTGCACAACGCAAAACTTTGGGATTTGTACACCAAAGGCCGTGTCAAGCAGGACGTACTGAAATGGAAACGTATGTACTTGTCGATGCTGGATTTTAAGATTGCGGACGAGGCGTTGGCAAGGGAGATGGACAAACAATTCCTGACGATATTGTCCACAAAAAGTAAAGTGTTTCCGCATACGTTTGAGATATTGGATTACCTATTGGAAAAAAACTATCGGCTGCATCTTATCACTAACGGATTTGATGCGATACAGGCAGGCAAACTGAAAAGCAGCCGTTTGGATAAATATTTTGAAAACGTCGTAACTTCCGAGGCAAGCGGCAGCCTAAAACCTAAACCTGAAATTTTTGAATATGCGTTGAATGCCGCAAAAGCTGAAAAGCAATCCAGCATTATGATTGGTGATAATCAGGATGCAGATATAGCCGGAGCAAACAACGTCGATATCGACACCGTTTGGGTAAATCATATTGATGCAAAACAGATTGTCCCCTCGAAATATACGATTACGTCATTAAAGCAGTTGAAAGGAATATTGTAGGCAACTACAATGGTTTATATAATAAAACAAATAACAACGATATAAAAAATACCATTTATGATTAATTACATTGATACAAGGTTTGTTAGTTTATTACTCATGCTAACGTGGTGTAAAAACTACATACTTTGTTGTTTTACTAGACTTTAGTTTTTTTAAATATCGACTGCAGTTTTTGTGAATGAGCGTTAATTCATTAATTAGCGGGGTTAATTTAAATTCTTGTTTTTTGTCACCAAGTTGAAAAATAAATACCATTTCATCTTTTATAATCGCCCTGCGAATAAAGTATGAAGAGTTATCAAATAACTCAAATTCCTTTCTGTTTGAAACAACAGTTTCAATTATTCCTTTAAATTCTGTTGAGTTATTTATACAATAATCAAATTTTTCATCAATATGTGTTAAGTAATTTCGTGCTAATTTATTCTTCAAAGAAGAAGAGTCTTCAGTAACCATTAAAACTTTTTGCAAATACGCTGTTCTTTCTCTCGCGGATATCTTATTAGAAAATATATACGATGAAATTATTGCGGCATTTGTCAAAGCTGTTTGAAGGTTGTACCAAATGCCTTTTAACTTATAGCTATATTTAATTTTAATTAATTCTTCAAATTCGCGGAAGTTAACCATAGAAAAATTACAATACATGAATACTTCCTCAACTAAAAGATATTGCTGTTCAGTATTCATTTGAATGTTCTCGCCGTGTTTGGCATTATTACCAACCATATCGAAGGTTTTTTTGAAATTATACTAGGGAATAAATTATTGATAATAACACCAAACAATAGAGATAGAAGAGTCCCGCGTTGGCACCTGCCACACTCGAGAAGAATAGTAAAAATAACCGAATGCAAGTTATTCTACCCGTACTATTCTCAGATAATGAAGGAGTGCCTGATTGACCATTTTGCTATTCATATTCTCATTCTGTTTCCCGTAGGAAAGCGTGAGCGTATGCGAGCCCTTTGATAGAGAAACGATAAGCGGGTTGGAAAATCCATGGTATTGCCACAATCTTAATCCTCTTTGCGGAAATACAAAAGTTCCGGCAGTATTGCCATCCACCAATAGCGTTCTGTTAGCAGAAATATTGTCATCCGTCAACGTTCCGTTACCATTTGCATAGTCAAAGTCCAATATGTATTTTCCGGTTTCTGGAATATCGACCGAAATGCCCAGCGTGGTATTTTTGGATGTGGAAATTTCTATAGGATATTGTCCGGAAAGGTTTCGGATATCGGCAAACTGCGGACTGGATTCTTTTTGCGTAAGTGGCTGGATGATTTCAGTGTTAAGCGGATATATTCTTGCCGGTTCGCTGGCAAAGCTTTCAACGCCTGTGGCATCTACGGCAATTATTTGATATTCTGTATAAGTCTTCGCTTCAGGCACATCATAATGGTTACCGTTAATCGATCTGTCCGGAACCTGGTCAATCTTTATGCCGTTGCGCAGGATTTTATACGTAGCAGCATGCAGCACTTTTGTCCATGCCAGCGTAGTATTGGTAAACATGTATGCACTAGGCGTTTCCGGTGAAAAGATGACAGGAGTTTTCTTAATCTTTTCATCCGAAAATCTGTCTTCCAATTGAATCTGGATAGTATGTGTGCCTTTTAGATTGGATTTTACGAAAGGTTCTGATTTTTTTCCATCAATGGAAAAAGAAGCTATTTTATTACCCGTTCCTTTGACCTCAATGTTCAGTATCGCTTGACGATAGCGGAAATTGCGCAATGATTTGTCCGTAGAAAATTGATTAGGAACAAAAGGATGAAATTCCAGTCTGTCTGACTCGAACTGCAAACCGAAAAATATGCGGTGCACGATGCTCAGGTTGCCAGCGATGCTCCACAACATATTGCTGGAATTGGTCTGCGTATGAAAATCTCCGTCTTCCGCAATGAAATTTTCTTTGTTGGTGGCATATATTGCCGCTGCACGATATATTGTCGCTATGCTTTCTGTTACATTGGCTTCACTACCGCTGACGGCAGAAGCCCACATCCAATAAGACTGTACGAAAGGCCAGACCGCATTGTTGTGATAAGGAGAAATATTGGCTATCTGAGGATAAATGCAGGGAATACCAAACGGTGTCTGTGCCACGGAATCCATGATGCTGCGAGCTTGTTTGGCATCGGCAATACCGAAGATGATACATAAAGCCTCGCCAAGTGATTCGGATTTGGTTGAAGCACTTAGGAATCCCCGACCATATAGGTATTGACCGTAATAGCCTTTTTCTGGTAGCCATAGATATTTGTTGATTCCAGTTTTGATTCTTTCCGCTAAGGACTGAAAGCGAACTACATCTTCTTTCTCTCCCAATAGCGCTGCCATCTTGGAGGCAATCACACGCGCTTCATAGTTGATGGCATTGGTGCCAAGGCACTCGGATATAGCAATATCCGCCGGCTGAGCCCATCTTGGATAGGTTTCTTCTCTCCAGTCAAGAAAAGAGGATTCGCCCTTGACCATTCCTGTAACCGGATTGACGACCAAAGCCTCATCCTGCTCTATGGTATTTTTGATGATTTGGTATGCTTCCGCCAGCCATGCCCTGTCTCCCGTGACTTTGTATATCTGCCATGCGGCTATTGTCCATACGATGCGATCCGTTGAAACTGGGTAGGAACCACCAGTTCCCGTATCTTGTATGATTTTACCGTTTTTGGTTTTTTTCAACAGGCTCATTTTGCATATATCCGGACGCATATAGGACATAGCAAGCAATGTGCTGTAGCTGACATCCCGTGTCCATACACCTCCCCAGAGTTGCCCTGTACGCCATGTGCTGTCTTTTTCTATCAGGTTGGTCATCTCCTCCAACGCTAGATTGTATATGCCATCAGAGACGGGGATTCCTGATTGAAAACTGGGATACGCAGATAGATCTTTCTTCAAGGTCCAACTTGCAGGCTGTATTGGATAGTCCGTACGTATGCCATTGTAGTCTACGTTAGCGACCCACTTGCTTTGCCTAACTTTGTCTTTCTCGATGGTAAAATATTCGGATTTGTATAAGGGCAAATCGGTGGTTTGGGAAAAAGCCGAATTGACACAAGAACATAGTACTAATGCCAAACAGATTGGTTGCTTCATAACGATTTTATAATAGAGATTGTATGAGATTGGGTCTGTAATATAAGGAAGAATTTTATTAACCCTATGAGCATCTAAGAAGGAAATAGGTTAATATTTTGTAAACTCAATAAAGTACTATTCACAATTCAAAAATCCATTCTATTTATACAAATCAATCCAATGTCCCCTAAATTTTTCTTTTACATCATCCGGTAACGGAACGGATTTTTGTTGGGTAAAATCATAGTGTATCAGTACGGCTTTTCCTGTTGCGCTCAAAACGCCATCTTGCCAAGCCTCGTTGTAGATTTCGTACGAACTGTTGCCGATTTTGGAAATATAAGTTCGGATTTCCACTTCTTTTTCCAACCGTATCTGTGCGACAAAATCCACTTCTATATGTGCTACTATTGTATTCCACGTCTTATAGTCCATGGAGGGATGCATGATTTTCAGAACTGGATTGCGCGCGTGTTCAAACCAAACAGGTAAAACAGCATTGTTGATATGGCCACAAGCATCAGTGTCGCCAAAGCGGGGAGTTATGATTTCGCTAAACATATTTTATTACCTCTTCAAAAATTTTAAGAATGGCTCTAAGTTATCTTTTTTACCTTTAATCCGTCGAAAAATTAAATGAAAATATGTTGAAGAAAATATGCGTATTTACCGCGATGTTATTTGCCGGACAATCCTTCCTACAAGCGCAGGATCTCTATATGCCGCGCAATATCAAGAAAGCCTATGAAAACGGTACTCGGTCCATGGACGGAAAGCCGGGAAAAAATTATTGGCAAAACAAAGGCGTTTACGATATCAAACTAATGGCTTATCCGACGGAACGGAAAATGGAAGGTTTCGAGTCTATTCAATATACGAACAATAGCTCCGATACATTAAAAACACTTACGTTACGCTTCGTCAATAATATACACAAGCCCACGTCTGCCAAGTCCGGTCCCGTGTCGTCTGACTTCTTGACCTCGGGCCTGAAACTGAAAACCTGTATCATTGATGGCTATAAATATAAAATACCGGACGATGCGTTCTCAACAGTTTGCAATATCCGTCTAGCCAAGGCACTGACTCCGAAATCTTTGTCCAATATACAGATCGAGTGGGGATATCCTCTTTCCATATTGAGCGGACGTGAGGGGATGTTAGATAGCACGACGATATATGCGGCGTATAGTTATCCGCGTGTCTCAGTGTATGACGACTATAATGGGTGGGATCGACTAGAACATTCGGATAGAGCGGAATTTTATAATGATTTCAATGACTATAAAGTTTCCGTTTCTGCTCCCAAAAACTATATAGTATGGGGAACGGGCGATTTGCTCAATCCTGACGAAGTATTACAACCAAATGTGGCAAAGCGTTTAAAAGATTCTTATAGTTCTGATTCCGTGATTCATATTGCCAGTTTACCTGAATTATTGGCTAATAAAGTAACGGCTCAGAACGAATGGAACGAATGGAAATTTTCGGCAACTGATATTTCGGATGTATGTTTTGCGATTGGCAACCACTATGTGTGGGACGGTGCGAGTGTCGTTGTTGATGACAAGACCAATAGGCGCGTGAGTATGCAGGCTGCATACAATGATACGACAGTTGACTTTCCTCATGCCGTAAAATGGGGAACATACGCATTGCGGAGTTTTTCTACCAAATGGCCAGGCGTTGCATATCCTTATCCTAAGATGACTGCAGTGCAAGGACAAGCCGACATGGAGTTCCCTATGATGGTCAATGACGGCACCGTCGGAAAAGATTTGCGTTTTGCACAGATGTTGCAAGACCACGAAATGGCGCATACATATTTTCCTTTTTACATGGGAATCAACGAAACGCGCTATGCCTATATGGACGAAGGTTGGGCGACTACATTTGAATACTTAATTGGTATTGACGAATACGGCAAAGCCAATGCGGACAGCGTTTACAAAAACTTTCGTGTGACGCGGTATATCAATGACCCATCAACAGAAGAAGACCAACCAATCATATTAATGTCGTCACAAGTATCAGATGCTGGCTATGGTAACAATTCCTACGGAAAAGCATCGCTTTCCTATCTCGCGTTGAAGGATATGCTGGGTGATAATCTGTTCAAAAAAGCATTGCATAACTATATGAACAACTGGAACGGAAAACATCCAATTCCTTGGGACTATTTCAACTCCATGAATACAGGAAACGGACAGAACCTGAACTGGTTTTTTCAAAACTGGTTTTTTACGAACAACTATATTGACTTAAAAATTAATGATGTCAAAACAACTAAATCCGGCGCATCTGTTACCATTCAAAATATTGGAGGATTCGCGATTCCGTTTGATATAGTTGTAAAATATAGTGATGGTTCTGGTGAAAGAATCCATAAAACTCCCGCAATATGGAAAGCCGACCAAGCAAAAACGACAATTGCTATCGCAAGCAAAAAGAAGATTAGTTCAATAAGTTTGGATGGTGGTTTGTTCATGGATGCGACACCTGCCAATAATACCAAAACATTATAGTTGAAAAAAGATATTCAAAATAGGGAAGATGTCACTTTATTGGTCGATACTTTTTACGAAAAAGTAAAAGCCAATACTATAATCGGTCCGATATTCAACGATATCATAAATGTTGACTGGCAAACACATCTTCCCAAAATGTATAGTTTCTGGAGCAGTATCCTATTGGACGAGCATTCCTATTCGGGTAATCCGATGTCCGTACACATTCATATTGGAAGTCGAACTCCAATGACCGAAAAAGAATTTTCCGAATGGTTACGATTATTTAATCAGACGATCGAAGAATTGTTTGAAGGCTCAAAAACAGATGAAGCAAAAAACCGTGCGGCCAATATTGCAAGACTAATGCAGTATAAGATTGAAAGGGGATTTTAAATTAAGTGTTATTCTTCTATTTTCAGTTCTATGCTATTGCGGGGTTCATTTTTCTTTTTTTTCTTTGGATTGAATTCTCCATTACTGATGCGTGATCTCCCAACGGCTATATTCTTCTGCCCATTAAAAAATGCTTTGGGGTCTTTCTCAAATACTTCCATCATGGCATCGTATTCATTTTTGGTACAGATTGTTCCTTTAGACGGAATTCCAATAGTTGCATTATCACTATTTTTTGTAAAAGTATTGATGGCCACATAATATATCTGCCTTGTGTCATCGTAAGCCTGTAGGATTATTCCAGGTAATCCCATAAGTGTACGTGGTCCGAAGGAACTTGGAATATCTGTTGTAAACCATGCTGTATAATGTCTTCCGAGCACATCTGCTGTAGCTTTCTGACAGGTAAATCCTAGAATGTTTTTGGTGGAATCATTGATACTCCAGTCTTCTTTTTTGGTTATATATTTTAATAAATAATGATTATCAAACAGTTCTTCATGTTGGTATACATTGTTTTCATTGGAAAGAAATCGGGTTTTTGAAAGTTTGGAGTTATATGCCGGAAAAGGCTCTGTATTTTTTGCACTTGGATCTTCCTTGGATTTACGATCTATAATGATAGAGACGGACGAGTCTAGCTCTCGCAATCCATTTAATCTATAATCTGAGAAATGTTGACTATACGACAAAGCCATGGTATCAATCTGTAAGCTGTCTATCCGAGTGGTGTCAGGTTTGTATATTTGTTGATATATAATGATACCGATAGTTTTTTCCGGATTTTTAATGTCGTATTTTCCTCCTACTTGCTTCAGATTCGCTACAAAATCCATATTGTATTGCGTATAACCGCAATAATTGAAAAGAAAGATTCCCGTCAATAAACCTATGAGTTTTAACATGACATTTTTTTATAACTAAAGAATTAATCATCAAATTACTAAATTAATTCTATCAAAAAAAGTTTTTCGAATATATTCAAAAAACAATACTACAATTTTTAGCATTCTTGCTCCTTTTTTCTCCTTAACTTGCAGTAGTTATGGCAAAAAAAATGCAGGCAGCAACTCCAGATATAGCGGAAGTAATCGAAATCATCGGCGCACGAGAACATAATCTAAAAGACATATCTCTCAACATACCCAAAAACAAACTCGTTGTCTTTACGGGAGTGAGTGGCAGCGGCAAATCGTCGTTGGCATTTGATACGATTTACAACGAGGGACAGCGTCGGTACATGGAGAGTTTCAGTGCCTATGCACGTCAGTTCATGGGCGATATGGAACGTCCGGACGTGGACAAGATTTCGGGATTGAGCCCTGTCATCTCCATCGAACAAAAAACAACCAACAAAAATCCACGTTCGACTGTCGGGACGATTACGGAGATATACGATTTTCTGCGTTTGCTGTTTGCACGTATTGGCGAAGCGTATAGTTACAATACGGGTAAAAAAATGGTGAAATTCAGCGAAGAGGAAATCTTACAAAACGTATTTGAAAAATATGAAGGCGAAAAGATAAATGTATTGGCGCCGTTGGTTCGTGGACGAAAAGGCCATTATCGTGAACTGTTTGAAGATATTCGCAAAAAAGGTTTTCTGAAAGTGCGCGTGGATGGAGAGGTGAAAGACATCTCACCCAAAATGCGACTCGACCGCTACAAAATCCACGATATTGAAGTCGTCATTGACCGCCTGCAAGTAACGGAAGACATGCGCGTGCGGTTAAGTCAAAGCATCCAACAGGCTTTGAAAATGGGCAATGACTTGGTATTTTTCCTGTTACAGGATTCGGGTAAATTAGTACAATATTCCAAACAACTGGTCTGTCAAGATACGGGTATTAGTTACGAAGAACCTTCTCCCAATTCGTTTTCGTTCAATTCGCCCTATGGAGCATGTTCACATTGTAAGGGTTTGGGTTCCGTGTATAGTATTGATCTGGAAGCGGTGATTCCCGACCGTTCGGTTTCTATTGAAGATGGCGGTATTGCGCCACTGGGTGCGGAACGTGATGCGGGAATATTCCAACAAGTGAAACGTATTGCGAAAAAAAACGGTATCTCGCTCGACAAACCGCTGTCTGAAATCCCACAGGAGAAAATCAATATTCTTCTTTTTGGCGACACAAATGCCAATACGGATTTGGAAATCGACATGGACGAGATTGTGACGGGCAATATGCACGGACAACCGTTTGAAGGTGTCATCCCGATGTTAAAACGATGGTTTTCCTCACAGGACAGTTCCAATTTTGTCAAAGAATGGGTGGAAAAATTCATGGAGCTCAGCACCTGCCCGACTTGTGACGGACAACGTTTACGCAAAGAAAGTCTTTGGTTTAAAATAGATGAAAAGAACATTGCAGAACTCAGCAATCTAGATTTGACCAAACTTGAAAAATGGTTTACCAATATTGAAAAAAGGCTTTCGAACAAACAAAATATTATTGCAAAAGACATATTGAAAGAAATCCGCGACAGGCTGGGATTCTTACTGAACGTGGGTTTAACGTACTTGACATTGAATCGTCCAACTAGAAGTCTTAGTGGTGGTGAAAGCCAACGCATTCGGCTTGCGACACAGATTGGTTCGCAACTACAGGGTATCACGTATATATTGGACGAACCTAGTATTGGACTGCATCAGCGTGACAATATGCGGTTGATAAAGGCATTGGAAAATCTGCGCGACATCGGCAACAGTATATTGGTCGTGGAGCACGATAAAGACATTATGTTGGCGTCTGACTATCTGGTGGATATCGGTACGGGAGCTGGAAGGCTTGGCGGGGCTATCGTTGCGCAAGGTTCGCCAAAGGAAATCATGCAGGCAAAATCCGAAACTGCAGCTTATCTCAATGGTAAAAAAATGATTGCCGTTCCGGCGAAACGCAGAAAAGGAAACGGTAATTTTATCGAAATAAAAGGAGCTGTGGGCAACAATCTGCAAAAAGTAAATGCTAAGTTTCCTTTGGGACAATTGATAGTTGTTTCTGGCGTAAGCGGTAGTGGCAAATCGACGTTGATAAACGAAACGCTTTATCCTATTTTGTCCCAATACTGCTATAAATCCCGTACCAAACCGATGCCTTATCAAAGTGTTTCCGGATTGGAAAACATTGATAAAGTAATCGACATTGACCAATCACCAATAGGGCGCACGCCGAGAAGTAATCCTGCTACGTATTGTGGTTTTTTCACGGATATACGCACACTTTTCGCCGCCATTCCGGAAGCTAAAATAAGAGGTTATAGTGCCGGACGTTTTTCATTCAACGTCAAGGGTGGACGTTGTGATATGTGCGAGGGTGCAGGCATCCGAGTCATCGAAATGAACTTCTTACCCGACGTGCATGTTCCCTGCGAAAAATGCAACGGTCGTCGTTACAACCGCGAAACGTTGGAAATCCGCTATAAAGGCAAGTCCATCAGCGATATACTGGACATGACGGTGGACGAGGCGATTGATTTTTTCCAACCAGTTCCGTCCTTGTATCGTAGGATTAAAGTATTGCAGGATGTAGGTTTGGGTTATATTACTTTGGGACAGTCGGCCGTAACGCTGAGTGGTGGAGAAGCTCAGCGTGTCAAGCTCTCCACGGAACTAGGCAAAAGAGATACCGGACGAACTTTTTACATATTGGACGAACCAACGACCGGCCTACATTTCAAGGATATACAGTTGTTGCTGAATGTGGTGAACAAACTGGTTGACCGTGGGAATACCGTTCTGATTATTGAGCACAATATGGATGTAATCAAAGTGGCGGATACGGTCATCGACCTCGGTCCGGAAGGTGGTAGCGGTGGTGGTAAAATACTATTCTCAGGAACACCAGAGCAGATGGTCAAAACTCAGGATGGTCCGACTGCCCAGTTTTTGAAATTGGAGTTGTAAAAGGTGAGCATTATTGGTAAAAATGCAGACTATCTTAAGACATTTATGACGAGATAGTCTGCATGGGTTTCAAACTACGGATCAAACTACGGCTGGATGCTTTTTCAATTCCGACTTTAATCCAGCATTTTGCCAATACAATGTTAGCGGTAGTGCTTTTTATATATTGTTTTTTAATGATATTTTTCTAAAAGTATAATTGGAGTTTGGATTTCTCCGATCCATTCACTTGCTAAATATCCGTAATGATTTTTAAATTCTTCCAATTCAATTTTATCAGGATTGTCAATTATCTTATTTTGGGGTTCGGTTTTCCAAAATTCATAACAATTATATACCTCAATCCATTTTAACTTTTCTCCAATATTTGCAACAACAAACTCAACGGGATATTTTTTCAGAATTTCTTGGATTTCTTTTTGATTTAGTGTTTTAGTCTTTTTTGCATAAATTTCTTCAGAATCATTCCATAAATTTTTGATTGGAATTTCAGTCACAATTTTACTTGAATAATCCACGACTTATTTTGATAATTTAAATTTTCAATCGATTTTGTTTAAAATCGATTTTGAGGTTTGTTAGTTAAAGCATTACCGCTAACATTATTATTGACGCAATATACTGATTTTAACCAATTTTTAAAATATTATCACAATGTATTGAAAGTCAAATATATATGGTAATACAAAGAAGATGCGCATAAAGTATAATATTTTGTGTATTAGCGTATATAATACAAAAAACGCATTCTATCATTATAATCACAAACCCCAAATATCATCTAAAAACTATTGCCTACCTTTGCACTCCGAATAAAGAATTTTAGATATGATTTTATCAATAGTGGGTTACGGTTCGAATGTATTGAGGGAAAAATGTGTGGATATTGACAAGAATTACGCTGATTTACCCAAACTGATTGCCGATATGTGGGAAACATTGTATGCCAGCAACGGCGTGGGTTTGGCAGCTCCGCAGATTGATCGGAATATTCGTTTGTTTATAGTGGACAGTGCGCAGATTTTTGAACATGCGGAGGATGGTGATGAAACTTACCCTGACAAACCGGGATTTAAAAAAGTATTCATAAACGCTCACATAGTCGAAAAGAAAGGAGATGAATGGCCTTACCAAGAAGGCTGTCTGAGTATTCCTGGAATCCGCGAAGACATTATGCGCCCGGAAGAGGTGACGATTGAGTATATGGATGAAAATTTCCAAAAACATAAGGATACGTTTAATGGCATCACGGCCCGAATCATCCAACACGAATACGATCATATTGAGGGAAAACTTTTCATTGATTACCTCAAACCTCTGAAACGCAAACTGATGGGACGCAAGCTGGACAATATTATGAAAGGGCAGGTCAAAGTGGACTATAAAATGAAATTTGCCAAATAATTAAGAGTTATATAGCAGCTTTTTGCTTATTTTTCGGGCGGAAAATCATCAAGCCCAATATGCAAAAATTTTGTTTTAGAAATATATTTTCGCAAAAGGGCAACATCTTTCGAGGTTTTGCCTTTTTTGTTTTTTCTAGTTTGTTTATCAATACTATAAACGCTCAGACGGACACTACTATATTGGTGGAAAAGGATTCGCTGACTTTGCCAAGTGTTATAGTCCGCAGCGGACTCAATACAGGCTCGCTTTTACGGCGCATCAAACAGGATTCCACTTTTTATAAAGCTTTCAAAACCTTACATGTCGTGGGTTACGTTGCAGACAACAACATCACGATGAAGGATAAAAAAGGAAGTCCTAAAGCAACTTACCAAAGTAAAATCAAACAAATCCGTTCAGGAAGTTGTCGTTCAATGGAGGTGCTGTCACAGCAGACGACTGGTGATATGCTGGACAAAAACGGTAAGTTCAACTATATGACGGGACAGATGTTTGCCGGACTTTTCCTAACGGAAGGCAAGGTATGCGGAGAGTCCAATATAGTAGGCAATATGCAGTTTGACTTTTCAGGGAAATCCGGTATTGACAAACATAAAGAGCAATTGAAAATGCTGTTTTTCAATCCTGGGCGAAAGATTCCGGGCATTCCTTTTATTGGCAACAAGTTGGACTTGTACGACGATAACGCAAGGGAAAAATACAATTACCGACTGGATACAGTCAACTTTTTCGGGCATTCAACCTATCGATTCTCCATCACACCCAAACCGGACGCGGGCGGTATCGTGATTGACAATATGACGACTTGGTTTGATGCTGAGACATTGGATGTATTGGGTCGTACATACGCAATGAGTTACCATGCAGGGTTATATGGTTTTGACGTGAAGATGAATGTGCGCTTGTCCAATATAAAAGGCGTATTGGTGCCTGTCGATATGCAATATGACGGTAATTGGAGCGTGGTACTGAAAGGTCGGGAAATCGGAACTTTCCATGCGAAACTATCAGATTTTGACATGAAAAAATAGCTGCTTGAGAGCAAAAAAGAGTTCAAACATATTTATTTGTTCAAACTCTTTTTTCGGAATTAGTTTTCTAAAAACTAAACTGCACCCTTACGGTTGCAATCCCTTCCTTTTTCACGTTTTCATAACCAGGTATTGCGGTCTTTTCATTAATGGGTTTTTCGTACCAGAGTAGGATTTTCATGTAGTCGTTGAAGTAATGCAGAAATCCCGCGCCCCAGGTATCATAACGTACGTCCGCACTTGTAAATCCGCGAGTAGAATTGACCTGCAAACCTTTCACTTTTTTGTTGGGATCATACCAGTCATACTTCAATACGAGTTGATTGTCCCAACTTCCCAAATTTTGCAAAAGATAAAAATAAGCCCCGTCAAATTTCCTCGTTGTCAGCGGACCGGGCTTTCCCGATGCATCCAGAGGTAAAGTTCCTGGGGTTGAAGAAGAGGCGAGTGTTGCCGTCTGTTGTCCGAAAGCGTATTCGGCACGTAGTTCGGTCTGCCCTTTTTTCCCGTTGGGGAATACAATCTGAAAATCCACGTCACCATATTTGCGTGAAGCATTGCTGCCAATATTGCTGGCCAAAGAATCACCGCGCATTGTGTAAAAATCGCCTTGTCTTTGCGTAGTGAAAATCCTTGCGTTCTGACTGGTAATACCGCCAAGATAGCCGCTTATGCCACCGGATACACGTATATTGGATTTTCCTAGTTTCTGTTTTTTACTGCTGACACGCATGACGAAGTCCTTGTGGTTGTCGTATTCCATCGGACCTGTCAATCCCTGACCGTTGTAGATACCCATATCCACGGCTAGCCATTTCAGTTTGGATGTAGCTTTTCTAGGATTAAGACTCACCATGAAACCGAGGTCACGCTCCGTATTCATCAACGTCTGGGACATTCGTCCTCTTTCGGGAGCTTCCCGGTAGAAGGAAGAGTACAGGACTTCGTGCCCGAATGGTCTTGCCATCATACCGATGGAGAAATGGAAGAGTTCGTATTTGTTTTCATAATAACGTCCCCAGAAATCACGGATATTGACACCTTTTTCTGTTCCGTCAAATTGGAACAAGAAATACACGGAAGGCTTGCCGTCCGGTGTATAATGCGAAAAGTCCACACGCAATCGTCCGCGCCTTAGTCGAAAACGATTGTCAGAATAAGGTCCCCATTCTCCGCCCTGAAAAGTGTTGCCGTTGCCTTTGACCTGAGACAACTGGAACTGTGGTTGCAGGTAGCCACTAAATCCTACATGGCTGAGTTTGTTGTAAAGCGCGAGCATATTGCGCCCCATGGATGTAGAGGTGTCAATCATGTCCGTCAATAGCCCATTGTTGTTGCGGGACATATTGGGAAGTTCGGTTTTCAGTTGGGCATTCAATAGGCAATAGCAAGAAAGAAGCAGCGTAGCCGTCAGTAAGATTTGTTTCACAAGTTCTGGTTTTGTGCAAAAATAGCCGAGATAGAAAAAGTTAAAGCAATCTCCGTCGATAGATAAAGATACTTAACGATTTGATAATGTAGGACAAGAACCCGAAGTGAAAGACAAATGCGTAGGTTTCGTCTTTTTCATTCGCAGAATGAGTAATATTTTAACCTAAGTCATTTTTTCTTCTGGTAAAAGAATGCATATTTGTTGTCTTTAACGATTGTAAAAACTTGAAATATGGATTTTTCAGCAAAAATGTTACGCGACAATGCCCTAGCGGGAAAGGTAATCGTAGTTACCGGAGGCGGAAGTGGATTGGGTAAATCCATGACGAAATATTTCCTCGAACTGGGTGCTAAAGTCGCCATTACTTCCCGCGACTTGGACAAACTGAAAACGACAGCATCCGAACTATCCGAACAGACAGGCAGCGAATGCCTGCCCGTGCAGTGTGACGTACGTTATATCGACCAAGTGGAAGCCATGCACCAATCCGTATTGGCACATTTTGGGAAAGTGGACGTTTTGCTCAATAATGCCGCAGGCAATTTTATTTCGCCTACGGAAAGATTGTCTGCCAATGCTTTCGATACGGTAATCGACATAGTGCTGAAAGGAAGCAAAAACTGCACTTTGACATTTGGCAAACACTGGATTGAGACAGGTCAAATCAATACGGTTATCCTCAATATAGTTACAACCTATGCCACGACGGGTTCTGCATTTGTTGTTCCTAGTGCGACTGCCAAGGCCGGTGTATTGGCAATGACGCGCAGTCTTGCCGTGGAGTGGGCTAAATACGGCATCCGAAACAATGCCATCGCACCTGGGCCTTTTCCTACAAAAGGCGCATGGGATCGCTTGCTGCCGGGCGACCTTCAGAAGAAACTCGACCCGGCCCAGAAAGTACCTTTACGACGCGTAGGCGACCATCAGGAACTTGCCAACCTTGCCGCATACCTTGTATCGGATTTTGCAGCCTATCTTAATGGAGAAGTTGTCACGATTGATGGCGGTGAATGGCTGGAAGGTGCGGGAGAATTTAACTTCCTCGGCCGCTATGTGACCAAAGAGATGTGGGACATGATGGAAGCAATGGTGAAGGCGAAGAAGGGATAAGAAAACCTACAGTAAGCCCCACTCTACACATTTTCTGATAAGTTCCGAGCTATTCTTGGTTTGTGTTTTTCGTAAAATGTTTTTACGATGTGTCCGTATGGTATGGTTGGATAGCGAGCACAATGCTGCGATTTCCGGACTAGTATGACCAGTGGCAATATGCCTTAATATATCACGTTCCCGGTTGGTCAGACTTTTTGGAAGGGCATCTGCCAATAGCCAGTCTTTGTAATGCATCTGGTGAAAGTCGTTGCGACTGCCGATGCCCGATACCAGTACCACATAGTTATTGACCGGGGTCAGGTGCTGTATATTGGTGTGTATATTGATGGACTGCAGTAAGCGCCCTTCGCTGTTTTTTACGGATTGAATGGCTTGATGGTGGAACAGTTCGTATTTCCCGTTCCCCATGCGCATACGGAAACAATAACTGCTTTTGAGATTTAGCTTATGTTCCACTCCTATTTCTATCATCTTGTCTATAGTCATTCTTTCTGCTTGCATGACAAATGGAATGTCATCAGGGTGTACGAGGTCTATAATCTCCTTGAGATGCTGGGGTTTTCGTTCTAATCCATGCATATCCAATATGTTGTCGCTGCAATGCGAGAGTGTGCTGTCGGGTAGGTAGATGGCATAATGATAAAACCTTCCGACGGAAACCATGTCGGTAATAATCCGCTCTATCTGAGTAGTATTCTGGATTGTTTGGATATCGTTACTTAATAGATTTGGGTAGTCATTCCAAACGTTGTTAAGTACATGTTTCTTTGTCATTAAAAAAGCAATTAGGAGTAACCGCAACGAAAATACTGAGAAATACCGAAAAATGGGTATTGTTTTTTGTCATTGGGAATGTCAATTTTGAAAAAACTTTCTCAACCAAAAAGAACAAAATGCAATTGTTGCAGAAAAGTCTGGACTATTTTCATAACAAGAACTACCATCCAAGTTTGGATAACCAAGGATATTGTGACTGGAACGCATCGGTATGGATAAGGTCCAATATCGATTTCCAGGATTCATCGCTTCCGGGTTTGTAAAAAGACTCAAGGGCCCATGACTGGTTGACCTGTTCCGAGGAGCTTATTTTTTTGACAGTATTGGTGCTTTCGGGATAAGCAATGACGTCAACGATGAAATCTAATTGGTGTTGTTTGTCGTTAAAGTTTTTTACCTGATATCCTTCCATGTGAAAAGCGGACGGCTTCCATTTCTCTCCGTCAAAAGCGTAATCCATCTTGTCTTCCCTGAAATAATCAGAACCTTCATTTTGCTTAGATACAGCTTTTCTCAATGCCCAGTTTGTATGCCTGACGACCTGACAGACTGCATAAGTTGCGCTGTCAACCAATATGATTCCTTCGCTACCTTCTTTCGTACTGTCGATTGTCGCAAACTGAACAGGATAAACCATTCTGTTTTTGAATTTTATTTTGGACTTCAACTTGTAGGTAAAATTGTTCCATTTGGACGGGTCAATCATTGCATTTTTTGTAAAAACAATATCTGCTAAAGGCAAAGTGCTAAATGGATTGATAAAATACCAAGGCGGATTCTGATGGCGTTTTTTTTGTTCAACAGAGAAGTCCTTTAGCCTGTGTTTGTTTTGCAAAAGTCCAATGTCGAAAGTGTTGTTTTTCTTACCATATCCAGACATGTAAAATTTTAATTTAGCCATGTCGTATAGTATGTATGCGGAGTCGTCGATAAGCACCTGACTGAACTGAATGGCATATTGATTGAATGGTTTGACGGGATAATTTATCGGAATGTTTTCACAGACTCTTTTTATGATGTCTTTTCCTCCGAAAGTGACGCTCACGCTTTGCAGAGAGGTGCGGCTAACGGACAAAAGTGTTAGGTATAAAAAAGAAGAATTGTCTACTTGCGCAAGATGCAGTTTATGAAACCCAGATGCCTCAATGTCAATACCGTTAGAGCGTAAGGATTCGGAAAGTACCTGGATGGAAAATACACCGAGCTTATCCGAATGCGTCTTGGTGTTTCCTATTTTGACAGTTGCGTTGGGAATAGGATAGAGTTGGTCGGCATCCACCAATTTTCCCTTGAGCCATACAGTGTCCTGCGCTGATACCGTTCCGGCAAAAAGTAAAAGAACAAAAATCAGAAAGCTTCTCATAGTCCTAATTGTAGACTAAAATTAATTCATTTTGAATGTTAATGCAGCAAAATCATCGACGCTCAACTGTTCTGCTCTTTTGTCAAAAATAGGGTCAGCCAATACTTCTGCAGAGAAGATGCTTTTCGTAGCATTGCGCAAGGTTTTTCGACGTTGGTTGAATGCGAGTTTGACTAAAGTAAACAATGACTTCTCGGTTTTTATATTGGCAAACTCGGTTCTTCTTTTCATGCGGATGACACCGCTCATTACCTTTGGCGGTGGATTGAAGCTGATTGGAGGTACGTCAAATAAATATTCGACGGTATAAAAAGCTTGCGTCAATACGCTCGTGATACCATACACTTTACTTCCCGGTCCGGCAGCAATACGGTCGGCGACTTCTTTCTGGAACATCCCGATACAAACAGGAACCTGCGTTTTCCATTCCAATACTTTGAAGACAATCTGCGTGGAAATATTGTATGGAAAATTACCCACGACCGTAAATTGTCCATCAAACGGAGCACTCATGTCCAATATGTCCTTATGGATGATTTTGTCAGCCAATATTGGGTAGGTTTTGGTAAGATATTGGACTTTCTCGTCGTCCAATTCCACCGCCTTGAAATCCGTATTGGGTATTTCCAACAGATATTTGGTCAATGCACCGCCGCCGGGGCCGACTTCCAATAGGGGAGAGTGTACGTCCTGTTGCAATGCGGCAACTATTTTTTGACAAATAGATTCGTCTTTCAGAAAATGCTGACCTAGGGATTTTTTGAGCTTGAATGGTTGTGACAAAGAATAAAAGTAAAAAGTAAAGAATAAAAATCATATCGCAACTGATGTATATGGAAACTCGCGCCCTATGGTCGAAAACCAAATTAAAATCAGCATTATTAGAAAAAATCAATAGACCAAATAGCACTGAACAGTTTGCCAGGAGACAGGGACAAAATGCCTTCTTTCTTGGTAATATCGCCCGAGGCCTCAACGTTGTCCGCAATGCCGTTCCATGGTTCGATACAAACAAAATCTGCATCTTTTGCACTCCAGATACCCATGTATGGAAATTCGGAAAAGGAAACTGTCAATCCATGTGTGCCTTTGTCGCTTTTTAGTGTAATCTCGTTCGATTTTAAGTCCTTGAAAACCAAAGCATCTTTGTAAAAAAGTTCTTTTTTCAGTGGCAAGATTTTCGTGTCCTGAAGAAAGGGAACGGATTGCATAAGTGTTTGTCCGTTATTATCCAATGGATAAATATCCGTGTACTCATTTTGATTGAAATGAAGGACATAATCGTCAAAGGACAAATCTTTTTCCAACGGAACGTTGAATGCCGGATGCGCGCCAACGGAGAAATACAAATCTTGACTGTCCGTATTTTTTACCGTATATTCTATATGCAGATGGCTTTCCTTAATCGTGTAGCGTACAAAAAACTGAAAGGAAAACGGATAGGCTTTTTTCGTTTCCTCCGTGTCGCCGATTCCCAATAGGACTGTACCGTCTTTCGGCTTTTCCAATATAGTGAAAACTGTGTCGCGTGCAAATCCGTGACGTCCCAACGTGTAACTTTTCCCTTGAAAAGTATAGGTGTTGTCCTTCAGTCCGCCGACAATCGGGAAAAGAACGGGACTGTGCTTGCTCCAATATGCCGGGTCGCCTGCCCAGATGTATTCAAGTCCATCTGATTTTACGGACTGTATTTCCGCACCTTTTTCAGCGATTTGCAATTGTAGTTTTTCATTTTCTAACTGAATCATGGCTCCGGATTTTGATGTAACGTTATTCGGATATTTTTTCGTCCACAACATTGCCCAATATCCTCGCGCTCATTTTACGCAAAGGATTGGCTCGGTCTTCTTCCCTCTGTTTCCTGTGTCGGATGATATCGACCGCCAGAAAGATGGACTCCAGCGTAGATTGTCCATCGGCAATGCCTTTTCCGGCTATGTCAAATGCCGTTCCGTGGTCGGGACTTGTGCGTACGACAGGCATGCCGGCCGTATAGTTGACTCCTTCGCCAATAGCCAAAGACTTAAACGGAATCAGACCTTGGTCGTGGTACATCGCCAATACCGCATCGAACTGTTCGTATTGGGCATGTGCAAAAAAACCATCGGCCGGATAAGGTCCAAAAGCAAGAATGTTGTTTTGTTTTGCTTCTTTAATGGCTGGTTTGATGATTGTTTCTTCCTCGTTTCCAATCAGGCCATTGTCGCCTGCGTGTGGATTTAATCCCAATACGGCTATTTTCGGTTTGGTGATTCCGAAGTCGGATTTCAGTGACTGATGGATGATTTTCAGCTTGCTGACTATTTTTTTCGCGGTAATTTCTTTGGCAATATCCTGCACGGGAACATGCTCCGTTACGACGGCAACTCGCATATTCTCGGCACACATGAGCATCACTACGTCCTGTAATCCAAATTCGTCACGCAAATAAGGCGTATGTCCTGTATAAGGGAAAGCCTCCGAATGGATGCTGTTTTTGTTGATGGGAGCTGTGACGATGGCGTCGATTGTACCGGCTTTCAGTTCGCCTACTGCATCCTGCAAAGACTTTAGGGCATATTGCCCCGCGATAGGAGATTCTTCGCCTGGAGTAATCGTTACATCCTCTTCCCAGCTATTGAAAATATTGACCTGCTTATTGCTTATACGTTCAAAATCCTTGATGATATTGAACGTAAAATTACTTTCTTGAATTGTTTTTTTATAAAAATTGACACATTTATTGTTCGCAAAAATAACCGGGGTGCATATATTGAGGATGTGGTTATCGCTCACGGCTTTGATGACTACTTCTAGCCCGATACCATTTAGGTCACCGCAGGTTAATCCAATCGTAGGTTTAAACAATTCTGTGCTCATGTCTTTATTTTAAGGACGTAAAATTAACTATAAAAAAATGTATTGAATAAAAAAGCGCTGTCAATACAGTATTGGACAGCGCTTTTTTATATTATGTACGTAAAAACTAGTTCGCAACTACTTGCTGACCATGTTCCAGTTCATCTGATACCTGTTGCCATGGCGTCAACGCAGGGCAACCTTGGGATGCGTTTTTGTCCAGATGGATATAGTACGTTGGTATGTGTCGTGCAATCCAGTCATTCATGACTCTCTCTTGTTTCAATTGAAGTGCACGAGCCGAAATCTTGTCGTAATCGTCTTTTAGATTTTCACGATGAGGTTCGCTTTTCGAACGCAGCAATACGATTCTTACAGCCGTTTTTGTTTGTCCTTTGCTGTCTTGGTTTTGGAATACTTGGGGTACACTGATGTCACCTGTATTCATATCCTTAACCGTTTTGTACAATTGTTGGTCAGTAATCTGGTCGTATGACACGCTGGTAGAACCGTCTGGACCCGTATAAGCGCCACCGGTATATTTACCTATATCATCATCGCCGAATACGCTTACCGCACCATTGAAGGTGATTCTTTTGTCCAATATCATTTTACGAACAGTTTCCATACTGTCCACCGTAATCTTGATGTCTGCATCACTGACCGGAGGAATCAACAACAAGTGCCTTACTACCGCATCATCACCGACATGGCTGACCATCTGAATCAAATGCCAACCAAAAGCGGACTTGACAGGAGGGGAAACCTGACCATCTTTCAGACGGAAAGCGGCAGAGGTAAATGCTGGGTCAACCTGTTTGTTAAGACGGTTGAAATTGAACATACCACCAGACTCTTTAGCACCTGGTTCCTGAGAATATAATTTAACTAGGTCATCAAATTTTCTTTTGCCCGACTCGACCTCTTTTTTATAACCCAATAGTTGTTCCGTAATCAAATCTTCAACATCCTTATTCGATTTCGGATGCATGATTACTTGAGCAATCTCCAATTGCGCTTCATAAAGGCGAAGGCTGTCTTTTGGAATAGAATTGTAATATGCTTCTACCTCCTCTGGTGTTATTTTTACACCAGCGACGATTTTCTGTTGCATGTTACCGGACATCATCTGCTCCTTGTATGCTGGACGCATGTCTTCACGGAACTGATAGATAGACTTTCCTGCCAATTGTTCAAACTGTTCACGCCCATTAGCAGATGCAACATAGTTCCTAATTTGATTATCCAATTTTCCGTTAAGATCTTCTTCGGAAAAAGGTAAGGAATCTCGCTGTGCCTGAATCATCAATGCCTTACGTGTCAACATTGTTCTCAAAAATGCACATTCCGCATCCGGAGGTAAAGAGTTACCCATAGCCGGATCTTCATTACGCTTATAATCACGTATCGCATTGTCGATATCCGATTGCAGGATAATATTGTCGCCAATCTGTGCAAGAATCTTGTCCGCCAGAATCTTCTGTTGCTGGGCATGACCTGAAATTCCTGCAACCAACAGCATTGACAAACCTAAAAACGATTTTTTCATAATTACCATCTCAGATAATCAAAATTATGTTATGTAAAGATGAAAAAAGCCTTTTTCAAGGCTTTTAACAAAAAATGTTTATGTGTTGTAAGTTAAAAGTTTTAGGTGGTACGTTTTTTCAAGAAAATATTAAAGCCTACTGTAAAAACTTATAACCTAAAACTTAAGACCTACAAGCCTATTACAACGTTCTTTTTACTTCTTCTTCTTGGTAAGCAACGATATTGTCTCCTACCTGCATATCCGTAAAGTTCTTGATTGTCAGACCACATTCGTATCCTTGAGCCACTTCTTTGACGTCGTCTTTGAAGCGTTTCAAACTACCCAATTCGCCGTATGCACCTTCGGTGCGTGGGTATACCAATATACCGTCGCGGAAGATTCTGATTTTGTTGTCTCTCTTCATCTTGCCTTCCAATACGTAACATCCGGCAACGGTTGCTTTGTCAAATTTGTAGACTTCGCGGATATCGACAGTAGCGACTTCCACTTCTTCCACTTTTGGTTCAAGCATACCTTCCATCGCGCTCTTGATTTCCTCAATAGCGTTGTAGATGATAGAGTAGCTACGTATCTGTACGCCTTCGTTGGTTGCCAATTTGGCTGCCTGTGAAGATGCACGAACGTTAAATCCGACGATGATGGCATCGGAAGCTGTCGCTAACAATACATCACTTTCCGAAATCTGACCGACTGCCTTAAAGATGACATTCACGACAATTTCTTCCGTAGAAAGTTTCTGTAAGGAGTCGCTCAACGCTTCGACGGAACCATCCACGTCACCTTTGATGATGATATTCAATTCCTTGAACGAGCCCAGAGCCAAACGGCGACCGATTTCATCCAAAGTAATGTGTTTACGTGTACGGAGACCTTGTTCGCGTAGGATGCGCGCTCTGGTCGTTGCTACTTCTTTCGCTTCGGACTCATCAGCATAAACCTTGAATTTTTCACCTGCCTGAGGAGCTCCGTTCAAACCTAAAATCTGTACCGGTGTGGACGGACCTGCTATTTCGATACGTTGGTTACGCTCGTTGAACATGGCTTTTGCACGACCATAGTACTGACCGGAAACGATAAGGTCTCCTTGGTGAAGTGTACCATTCTGAACCAATATAGTTGCAACATATCCACGACCTTTATCCAAAGAAGCCTCAACGACACTACCTGTAGCTTCCCTATTTGGATTAGCTTGCAGGTTCAATATGTCAGCTTCCAAAAGTATTTTTTCCAAAAGAAGATCAACGTTTAATCCTTGTTTGGCTGATATTTCCTGGTTTTGGAAAGTACCGCCCCATTCTTCTACAAGAATGTTCATATTGGACAACTGTTCGTAAATCTTCGCAGGATTTGCGCCTTCTTTATCAATTTTATTGACGGCAAAAATCATCGGAACGCCAGCCGCCTGTGCGTGGCTGATTGCTTCTTTTGTCTGAGGCATTACCGCATCGTCGGCAGCGATTACAATCACCGCAATATCCGTTACTTTGGCACCACGCGCACGCATCGCCGTAAAGGCTTCGTGACCCGGAGTGTCCAATACCGTTATTTTTCTTCCATTTTCCAAAGTCACAACATAGGCCCCAATATGCTGTGTAATACCACCAGCTTCTCCTGCGACCACATTGGCATTGCGGATGTAATCCAATAGAGAAGTTTTACCGTGGTCAACGTGTCCCATGATTGTAACAATCGGCGAGCGTGGAGATAAGTCTTCTTCGCCATCCTCTTCTTCCTCTTCGGACTCAGTTTCATGCTCGTCCAAATCGATGAACGAAACTGTAAAGTTAAACTCTCCGGCTACCAACTCAATGACTTCCGCATCCAGACGTTGGTTGATGGAAACCATGATACCCAAGCTCATACATTTGCTGATGATGTCGGCAAAGCTTACGTCCATCAGATTGGCCAACTCACTAACCGTAATGAATTCAGTTACATTAAGTACCCTGCTTTCACTCTGGTTATTCATTTCCGCTTCCATCTCCTGACGTCTTTCACGGCGATGTTTGGCTTTATTGTGTCTGCCAGATTTTCCGTTACCGCCGCCAGCAAGTTTGGCTTGCGTTTCGCGTATTTTTTCCTGTATTTTCTTTTGGTCTATTTCTTTATCTCCCTGTTGGCCGGTTTGTGGTCCTCGGTTGAAACCACCACGATTGTCCCTGAAATTGCCACCACCTCTGTTGTTGGTGTTGCCAGGTCGATTATTATTGCCTTGACGGTTTCCTCCTTGTTGGTTTCCACTAGGTCTATTGTTGTTGCTGCCTTGTCCAGGCTGTCCACCTTGACCTTGTCTGTTGAACGGAGGTCGGTTGCCACCCTGTCCCTGGTTAACTCCACCTCCAGATTGAGTTCTGTTGGAAGGCTGACCAGTTTCATTGCCTTTTTTGTCAATAGGGATACGTTTTCTTTTACGTTTTTCGTCCCTACTGATTTTTGGACGCGTGTCGCTGTCAACCGGCAATTCTATTTTACCTAAAATTTTTGGACCTTCAATCTTTTCAGCTTCAATCTTTGTGATGACAGCATCTTGATGGTCAGTAGCAGACTGTTCACTATTTTCATTCAACACGATTGTCTTTTTCGGTTGAGTGAACGTGTAAGGTTGTACCGGCGCTTTAGGCTGAGGTTGCGGTTTTGCGGGTTGCGCATTGCCTCCTGCTGGTTTATTGCCTTGCTTGTTGTCCTGAGGCTTAGGCTGGCTAACGGCAGGTTTTGGATTGCCTTTTTTAGGTCTTGTAGAAGAATCTATGGCGGAAAGGTCTATTTTGTCCAAAATTTTTGGACCTTCTATTTTTTCCGCTTCTATCTTAACCACATTGACAAATGCGTCTTCTGTCGAAGGCTCACTCTCTTTAGGTTTTTCTATTTCTTCCGTTTTTTGCAAAACAGGCTCTACTGCCTTAGGTTCTTCCACAGGAGCAGTGGCAACAGCTTCTACTACTTTCTTTTGTTCAACGGTTTCCGCTTTTACTTCTTCCTTTGGAAGTTCGGCTGCTTTAGCTTCTTCTTTATGTTCGGCTACTGGCGGAGTAGTAGTTATTTCTGGTTGGGCAATCGGTTGTTGCTCAACTATTGGAGTTGCCGTAGGGACAGCTTCTTCTTTCTTTTCGGGAACGATTACTTTCGGTTCGTCCTTGACTTCTACATCAACAGCCGATACTGGTTGATCGTCATGCGCAGGCTCTACCGCCGATTCTGTCTGAATCGGCGTGATAGCCTTAATCGCATCATCTTTCTTCTTTTTTTCACCTTGTACACCTTTGGGTATCTCGATACGGTCTGCCTTGTCCTTGGCGACCTTGTCATCTGAGAACTGGTGTTGCAAGGCACGGTACATTGGCTCGCTTAGCTTTACATTGCCATTCAAGTCGTCTTTGCTAAAGCCCTTTCCTTCCAAAAACTCAACAAGGGTATCACGCCCAACATTGAACTCTTTGGCTGCTGCCAATAACCTTGGTAATTTTAATTCTGACATAAATATATTTAGCCGTAAACGCGTAGATTAAGTCTTGTTTAAATCTCCTTGTTTTACTCTTTTTCGAATTCTTCCTGTAGGATGCGTCGTACATCCTGTATAGTTTCTTTTTCCAAATCCGTCCTTTTTTCCAGTTCTTCTGCGGACAGATTCAATACGCTGTGTGCAGTGTCACAACCGATTCGCTTAAATTCGTCAATAACCCATTGGTCGATTTCATCGCTGAATTCCTGCAAATCTATATCATATTCTTCTTCTTCTCCTTCTTCCTCTTCACGGAATACGTCAATATCGTAACCAGTCAGTTCACAAGCCAATTTTATATTGACACCTTTGCGTCCGATGGCCAACGAAATCTGGTCTGCCTGAAGGAAAACGTCGGCATGCTTGTTTTCCGAGTCAATCTCCATAAAACTGATACGTGACGGCGTGAGAGAACGTTGGATAAACAACTGCAGATTTTCTGTATAGTTGATAATATCTATGTTTTCGTTTTTCAGTTCACGTACGATACCATGGATACGGCTACCTTTCATACCTACGCAAGCTCCAACAGGGTCGATGCGGTCGTCGAAACTCTCAACGGCAACCTTGGCTCTCTCGCCGGGTTCGCGGACAATCTTGCGGATAGTGATCAATCCATCGTATATCTCGGGTACTTCTATTTCCAATAATTTGGCAAGAAATTCCGGACTTGTCCTGCTAAGGATGATTACGGGCGTATTATTTTTAAGATCTACTCTGCGTATTACCGCACGGATATTTTCGCCTTTTTTGAAGAAATCTTGCGGAATCTGTTCAGATTTTGGTAAAATTAGTTCATTGTTGTCTTCGTCCATCAACAAAACCTCTTTTTTCCAAACTTGGTACACCTCCGCGGAGACAATATCTCCGATGCGGTCTTCGTATTTTTTCAGCAATACACTTTTTTTCAAGTCGCCAATACGGCTTGCCAATGTCTGCTTGGCTGCCAATATCGCGCGGCGTCCGAAGTCCAGCATATCCACTTCTTCGTACAACTCTTCACCAACCTCAAAGTCGGGTTCGCTCTTCACGGCTTCGGAATAAGCAACTTCTGCCAATGGGTCTTCGACTTCGTCGTCTTCTACAATCATTCGTCGTCTGAAAATCTCCAAGTCACCTTTTTCGGCATTGACGATAACGTCAAAGTTCTCATCACTACCGTATTTTTTCTTCAGAAGGGTTTTGAACACGTCCTCTACTACCTTCATCAGGGTTGACCTGTCAATGTTTTCGTCGTCCCTGAACTCTTGGAAAGCCTCAATGAGGTTGATACTTGCCATATTTATTTTAATTTATAAAAATCCTAAAAAGTAAAAGAGCAGGCGCTTAGAACTGAATCTGTACAACTGCTTTTTTTATTTGGTCAAATGGTATTTCTTTTTGCTGCGTAACGGCTTTTTTCCCTTTTCCGGTCGTTACTTCCAATACCAGATTTTGTTCCGCAACATCTATCAGTTTGCCTGTTTCCGTCACGTCTTCAGCCAATGTCACTTCCAATAGACGACCTTTGTTCTTGATGTATTGCCTATGCAAAACCAACGGCGTATCGATACCGGGAGAGGAGACTTCCAATGAGAAATTGTCCGCCGGAAGGATGCCCGTTTCCTCAATGATGGTAGCCATCTTGCGGTTGAACTGGATACATTTTTCTATTGTGATGCCATTGTCGCCGTCCAGATAGACTTTGACATTGTTGGTAGGTTTGATTTTGATACTCACCAAGAAATATTGGGAGTCGTCCTTAATCACCTCGTTCGCAATGCCTGCTAATTTTTCTAAAACAATATCTTCTGCCATGGTACGCTTGATAAAGAAAACAGAGAAGGGAACGTTTTGTCGTCCCCTTCTGCTTTTCTCAACGCAAAGTTAAACTAATTGTGGATTCTGTACAAATAAATATCTTCGCAATTAGCAAAAGAAACAATGCTGCGTCATGCAATAGCAATGTTTCCCTAAAATCGAGATTCATGTTTAAATATATATTTCTCTTATTTGTATTGTATATTGGTTATCAATTCGTTTTCAAATTGGTCTTGCCATTGTTTAGAGCAACATCTACAATGCGCCAACAGGTCAATCAAATGAATGAACAGAGAAGGCAGTATGAAAATAAGGTCAACCAACAGCAAGCCCAATCCAATATAAATACCCAACCTCAGCCACAAAAGACA
>JAATFC010000200.1 GCA_015655435.1 Chitinophagales bacterium
AATGGGATTACAATAGCGCCTAATCCTGTAATTGACCAGTTGAATATAACAAATGCAAAATTGGGCAGTACCATACGCGTCGTCAATATGTCAGGACAAGTAATTAGAGCTATCGTTGCACAGACAGCAATTACGACCATGACCGGACTACAGACATTACCTTCGGGTATTTATGTAGTGTCCATTATAAACCAAAATGGGCAGACCGAATCCCACAAATTCATGAAAAAATAAGGTTTCTGCTTTAGAAAAAAGGTCCAAGATGGAGTGTTTCCACCTTGGACCTTTTTTTGTATCATTGAATGGGCTAAACACAATTGCAATCCTCACATAAATCCAATATGAAAACTATTCTGTAAGAAATGAATTCCATTCAGATGCTTGCATTAGACATATTGGCAATTCATTTTTGTTCATCAATCTATACTTCAAAAAAACATCGAAACGACACCACACCTCACTTCTGCATCTTCTCTTAAAAGCATAAAAACCAGAACTGAAATACGTTTATAACCATAAAAAACGGTATACTTGTAATTATTATTTGAAACCGCCTAAGCACGCCGCATAGTATAATGGGGAAAAAATTATTAGCAGGAAAGAAAGGAATCATATTCGGTGCGTTGAATGAACATTCGATTGCATGGCAAATTGCGTTGAAATGTCATGAGGAAGGTGCTAAAATAATCCTCACCAATGCGCCTTTGGCAATTCGGTTTGGGGATACGGAAATACTAGCTAAACAGATCAAGGCAAAAGTGATTCCGGCCGAGGTTACCAAAAAGGAAGATATTGAACATCTTGTGGACGAGAGCATGAAGCATTTCGGAGGACAGTTTGATTTTGCACTGCACAGCGTAGCAATGAGTTACAATATCCGAAAAAAGCACCCATACACGGATCTGAACTATGACGGATTTATGGAAACGTTGAACATTTCCTCCGTAAGTTTCCATAAGTTCTTGCAGACCTGTTTCAACAGAAACGCCATCAGCGAATGGGGAAGCGTGGTCGCACTCACATTCATAGCCTCCCACCGTATATTCCCCCAATACAACGAAATGGCTGATGCCAAATCATTGCTGGAAGGCATCGCCCGTAGTTTCGGTTTACATTATGGCAATAAATACAAGGTTCGTATCAATACGCTTTCGCAATCACCCGTCAAGACAACGGCAGGCGGAGGCATAGAAGGATTTGACCGTTTTTGGGAATATGCTGACTTGATGAGTCCACTGGGCAACGCCCCCTCTGAAGCGCTGGGAGAAGCTTGTGTTATGCTCTTCAGCGATTATTCCCGTTATATCACGATGCAGAACATCTACCACGACGGAGGATTTTCTGCTACAGGACTGACTCAAAATATCATAGAAGCTATGACTCCTCAGTAATATCTTTAATTAGATTGTATGGCATCCTTGATTTATTAACTTAGTTTTGTTGTTCCTACTAACTTATTTTTTTTAAATATACTGAATGAAAACACGAATTTCTGAAACCGAAGAACGAAAGGGTTCTAAGAAAAAAGAGACAGTGGATGTAGCAAAAAAAAACGCATCGTCCAGCCGTCATCTTTCTAAAGAAACCTCCAAGTCTTCCCCGAAAGAAGTGACCACTCCGAAAAAAAAGCCTGCAATTAAATCCAGTAACCTCAAAAATGCTGAAGTAAAATCAGTAAAACTCCTCACGAAAAAAGCAGCAGATTCCAAAGAAACAAAAAAGTCGAGTGGTAATCCAACCAAGCCGGTTGTAGAAAAAAAGGTGCCAAAACGCTCTTCCATTAATGTGACCAAACCCAAACTGGGAAGTCTAACGAAGAAAAAGGCGGCAGTCCATCCCGAAAAGACCTCTGGACACCCAATACCAATGGGCAATATGGCTCCTGCGGCATTTTCCAAGGCAGCATTTGAGGAACAAGTCAATCTTGCTATTCGCGAAAGTATTTCTCGTCAAAAGGAGGAAAAGCGCGTCTACAACCCAGAAATAACGAACAAGATGAAGTCCATCATCGCCAACTACACAGAGTCTCCCGAATTGCTGGAAAACATCGAGAGCAACACGGATGAACATTTTGTGGAAAAGCTCAATATCGACTCCGTTGATTTCGTAGAGATTATAGTAGATGCGGAAGAAGCCTTTCAGATAAAAATGGAAGACGAGGAGATAAAAGCGTTACGTTCATTTGATGACCTATATGATCTTATCGAAGGGAAAATAAATACCAACAAGCTCCCAGTTACAACAAAAGCATAGCCTATTAGCAGTATTTTATACTTAACCAGACCATTTTTTAAAGAAAATACAAGTGTTGACATCGCCAAAGCCTAGACTAAGTTTGGCTACGATGTCCAAGCCCGCATTTTTGATTATCTTTTTGGGAACTTTTTCCTCAGCAATATATGGTGCTATATCGGGATGTATTGGATGCGCATTGAGCGAGGGATGTATAAAATCGTTTTCGAGTTGCATAATAGTGGCTATGGATTCAATCGAACCAGAAGCACTTAAACTGTGCCCAATCATGGATTTGGTAGAATTGATGTAAGGGAAATTCTCCCCCATCAAACCTGTAGCAGAAATCCAACTTCGTATTTCAATAATATCCCCTATCGTAGACGTCAGATGCCCAGATATAAAATCTATTTGCTCAGGAGTTATTTGCGCATCGATCATCGCCATTTGAATACACCGAATCATGCCATGTATATTTCCGATAGTCATAGATCCATCTCCGCGCTGGCCACCAGAATTAATATGTCCACCTATAATCTCGGCATAGATATGTGCACCTCGTTCCACTGCCGAATCCAGACTCTCGACTACCAATGTGCCACCTCCAGCACCGGGAACAAATCCTGTGGCACCTTCTCCTAATGGACAACTTGCCTGTTGCGGATGGTCGTTATGCCCTTGAGCCGTAGCGAACATTGCATCAAATGGACTCCATACAAAAGCTCCCTGAGATTCGCTGCTGCCAACCAGCATGCGTTTCACTTTTCCCGCTTTAATTTTATCATATGCCATCATCAATCCTTCCGTTCCTGTGCTACAAGCTGAGGCATTGGACGTAACTTGCCCGCCAAGTCCCAGCATATAAGCAATATAAACGCTGGCTGCACTATTTAATGATTGTATGGGAATGGAAGGATTTAGTTTTTCTCCGAGAGATTTTTCTGCTTGGTAGATTTGGTAGATCGTGGCTTCGGCACCATTGCTACCTGTTCCGAATATACATCCGCTGCCTATGTCCGGTTTGGCGCTATTCGTATCTACTGGCAATCCCGCATCTTCCCACGCTTCCAAAGCCGCAATACTGCCATAGATAATACCCGAACTTATCACCTCTTCCATATCGAACCGTTTCAGAAATGCGTCTATCTCAGATTGTGGCAACGGTGGTACTCCGGCAACCTGACAACGAAAATCAAGTCTTGCCATTTCAGGTTGAAAAGTTATTCCTGAAACCCCCTTTTTCAAGGCACTCAGAAACTGTTTTTTCCCAATACCGTTGGGGCTTACAACGCCCATTCCTGTAACAACAACTCGATTTAAACGATTTTTAGCCATCTTCCCATTTCTTTAAAATAATTCCAGAACACACATCTCCCAATGCCATGGTTGTTTTCAACGCTTTTTTAATATTCACGCCTTTGACAATTTTATTCGGTACACATTTCGCGGCGATATGCTGAGCGATATTGGATTGTACGGGATGTGCATTGGCAGAAGGATGAATGTAACTATTGTACATCTGCAAAACAGTCGCTATAGTTTCGATACTACCGCTGGCACTCAAACAGTGTCCAGTTAACGATTTGGTACTATTAAGATAAGGAAAATCTTTACCTTTTAACCCCAACAGTTCAGTCAGATAATGCACTTCCCTATCGTCACAGTAGTTTTGGAAAGTAGAATTGACATACACTATCTCAGAAGGTTCTGTTTTAGCTTCTTTAAATCCTTTTCGTAAATTATAATTGAAAACGTCAATATTGGAACGCTCGATTCCTCCGTATTTACCCAATGCCCCTCCACAGGAAACATTGGCGGAAAGAATCTCCGCATATATTTTAGCCTTTCTTTTTTTAGCACTAGCCAAAGATTCCAAAAGGAGCGCCCCTCCACCAGAGCCAATAACCACTCCTTGGTTTTTCATACTGATTGGAGTGTATGCTTTTTCCGGCATGGAAGCAAAACTTCCTTTTTCCTGAAAAGTTGCATAATTTTTTCCGTCAGGATTTATACTAGAATCGTATGCTTGAAAAACATAAGAACTACTAGATTCTGTACCGCCTGCAATCATACGCTTGGCCTGTCCATTTTGAATACGAAAAAAGCATTCCGCTATGGACTCCGTACCGGTATTGCCTTCACTTGAATTGGTGGTGACCTGGTTTCCCAATCCCAATATACCGCCAAGATATGCGCTGATTCCACTATTCATTGCCTGCTGCGCTATACGCCCACCCACTTTTCTCACATTGCCTTCCCTAGCCAATAATACATTATAGGCAAATGCATCCACACCAGAGCAGCTCGTTCCGAAAATACAACCTGAATCCCAGTCTGGAAATATGTCTTTTCTATGTGACAACGGGAGACCTGCATCCAACCATGATTCAACGCCAGCCATCAAGCCATACAATATACCCGGACTTCTTAGTTTTACGATATTATATTGTTTGGTAAATCGTTCTTCTTCCTCTTTGGATATAGGCGGTATGCCCCCAACCTGACAACCCAAACCCCATTCGGCTAGGATTGAATGGCTTTTGATACCAGATACGCCCTTCATCAACGCATCATTGAAATTGGACAATCCAACTCCATTGGGCGCCACAACTCCCATTCCCGTTATCACTACTCTATTCCCCATCCTCAGATTTTTGGAGATTAATCATGCCGGAAAGAGTGCCCTTCGCAACCATCGCACCATCTTCCGTCTTAATAATCACATCGCATTTCAATTTATTCAATTTGAAAAAAACCTTGTCCGACTTTACTATGATTTTGTCTCCGGGTTGGATTACTTTTTTAAATCGCATCTGGCTATCCACAAGATAAAAATGGATAACATATCCTCCCACTTCGATACCGGGAAGCTTTTTTAACTCGGGAGAGGTCAGATGTTCGCCAAGATCAACAACTGTATCTATCTGATTTCCCAATAGGTACATTCCAAATGCCACAAGCCCAATCTGAGCTCCTGCTTCCTGTAATATAGTTCCGGGAGCGACAGGACATCCGGGAAAATGTCCACTGAAAAAGAATTCATCCTGTTTGAATGTATAGGAACCTATGATATGATTTGCATCTACTTCATCAATCGTATCAATAAACTTAAACGGGTCTTTGATAGGAAAATGTTCCAATACATCCTCGGTCGTAATCGCCAGATTCAACGGTTTCAAATCATTCAATAAATCCTTTTTCATATAATGCAAAATAATTTAGTCTTTAGAAGTCCAAACTTATATTCTACTTATTTTTTGGCATAATTCCATACACTCATGACAACAAACGTAATCCCGCACAGAATGACAAAATATTTGGAAGCATCCAACACCATTGGTCGATAACTGTTCGGCGTAACATCTGCAAAGCCAACTTTCGGGCCATCACTATTCTCCTGAAAATCAATGTCTCCGGAGGCCTTAATCATTCCACAGTATCCATTGTTATTGTCAACCACTACGTCCTTCCTCGTCTCCACCGCACGCAAACGATCATAGGCAAAATGTTGTTTTGCCAAATATGTATTGGCAAACCATCCGTCATTGCCCGGTGCTACCAGAAACTGCGCTCCGTTTTCCACGGACGACCAGGCAGGTCTTGTGATCACGGATTCATTGCACAGCATCATTCCCGCTTTTCCATAAGGCGTATTCAACGGCAAGTCGCTCGTTCCTTCCATTACCTGAAAGCCATTATTGGTATAAAAAGGCAGCAACACACCCATGAACGGTTTTTCTACTAAACTCAACGCTTCCCGTTTATAATACTTGCCTGTAACTTTCAGACGTGGCTCGATACAATATACAGAATTATAGAGTATTCTCCCTCTGTATTCCGTGTTCATTCCCAGTAAATGGGTGAGTCCATAAGGGCTTGTCAAAGAATCCAATACGTGTAAAAAATCATCATCCGACCTGAATGTCCATGGAATAGCACTTTCTGACCAAACGGCTAGATTAGCCTTTCCCTGTGCAGCAATTCTTGCCAGTTCAAACATATCTCTTGCTACAAAATCACCGTTTCTACTGTCCCATACTTCATCGGGCAACATATTCTCAGACAAGATTGCTACCTTGAACGGTTTCCCGGCCGATATTTTACCAATTTCAGTCTTGTGTTGAAACGAATAGTACAGACCCATGCCCCAAGCCATATAAAGCAAGCAAATAGCAAAAGGAATCCACAATTTTTTGTATTGGCGATAGTACAGAAAATAGGCTATCTGATAATTGAATATGGCAAATACGCCCGTAATAATAGTGGGTCCCAATACGGACGCTGGCTGGATGGCAAATACGTTGGTCGTTGCAGCTATATAGTTTAGATGGAGGCACATGGCAAATCCTTTCCCCAGATGCTCCATTCCATATTCCAACAATACGGCAAACGTTCCACCCATTATCGAAGTGTAAACCCAATTCCATTTGGTCTTATGCCTCCATTTCATTAAATAGTGGTAAGTAAGCCCAATAAATGCTGTATAACAGCAAAAGAACAAAGTAAATACCAATATAAAACCAATACCCAACAAATATCCCTTGCCTGTATAATTATTGGCACTTCCTATCAGCCAAAAAAAATTGATAACGGAAGCCGTTGCCCCTAATATAATTGTACGTACCAATATCTGTTTCAAGGTCGCATCCAAGCAGATATAAAAAATGAGGGTTACGATGAACAACTTCAGAGGAGTGTCGATCATCTGTATGGAAAAGGTAATAGGTATCGCTGCCAGCGCAGCTAACCAATTCATCTTTGCATTGTGTGTCATAGCCATATCGCAACGGGATAATACTTGCAGATTTCTGTTTCCGGTTCAGGGGTATTTTATACCAAGAAGATTTTCACGACATTCTGAATTGAATCGTACAACCAGGAATCTGTTTTTTTATGAATACAAGGACAATAAGCAAAAACAAAAGCTCAAGGGGTTGATCCAAGAGCTTTTGTCCAAAATACATATCAATTGAAGAAAATTGTATCTATTTTATTTATTGTTTCATGAACTTAACGGAAATGCTTTGTGCACTTGCAGCATCTTGAGTCTGTATGATGTACATACCTGCAGGGAAATAAGGAATACTTATTGACTGGGTAGCACTAGATACAACTCCGGATTTCAATACCTGACCAGAAACACTTACAATTCTATAAGAGCTTCCAATCTTTGCATTTCTAAGGTTGAAGTCAGATACAACAGGATTAGGAGTCACGGCTACACTGCTTGTACCTCCAGACAGGCTGAATGGTTTAGTATCACTTGGTGTACGCGTGCCGTCAATATCTATCTGCATCAACCTATAGTAGCTTGTACCAGGCAATGGATTAGGATCAGGGAAAGTATAATCCAATGGCGAACTGCTATTACCGTTTGGAGCTTGGGTAGCAACATATCCGATTTTAATGAAGTTTTTGCCGTCTGCACTTCTCTGCACCTCGAAACCTTTGTTGTTGATTTCGGATGCTGTGCCCCATTGGAGGTCTGCCGTATTGCCAACTTTTACAACGTTGAAAGGTCTCCATGTTACAGGTAAGATTGTATTGGGTATAGTAATAGATCCTGTTGCGTTGAACGTTTTAGACGTTTGAGGAAAGGAAGCGCTCATTATAAGAGGCGGATTGAGTATATAACTGTAAGTCGTTGTATAATAATCAGGGTTATACTTTATATATCCATTTCCTGAATAAGTTACATCGAATGAAATCTGGCAATCATAGGTTTTGCCCTTTATCGCATAATATGTCGGGGCAATTGCGAATTCCGCTTCAAAAGGAAAATCTACTTTTTGATAACCATTATTAGAACCTGATGATGTGGGATAGCTACTATAAGTAACCGTGCCCGTGCTACTGCTTGGATTCGTACCATTTATAGAATTATAGCTGTCAAAATTTCCATATGAAAATGTTGCGGGAACTGAACGTCCCATTTTTACAGTCGATATCGAGGTAGCCGTCGCATTGTCATAGCTATCATAATAAGAACCTCCTAAAGATTGATATTGATTATTATAACCATTCGTGCTATTACCATTCCACGTGCTCAAGTTATATGGATTAACGTATGTTAATAATGCCTCATTCGTTGCTGTACCTATAATCGTACCATTGGCAACAACAGAAGACGGTGACTGCGCAAATGGATACTGTATCCCGGAACTAGCCGCGGTACTTGCTGATGGTACTGTTATCCATGTACTTGATGTAGATTCTTTATACATGAGTTTCGCATTCTTTACACTTGCTATTGTTATCCCTGTAATATATGCATCGTAAGTATTGGGGTTAGTTGTAGGATATCCCGATTTATCATATACATTAACTTTCGCCGAAGCCTCAATAATTGTTCCAAGTCTAAGTCTAATGGTTTTTCCTACTGATATGGTTGATGTAATCGTTGGGCTATTCGCATTGGAAATCCAACTCGCCCCCGTAGATGGTGCTACCAAGCTTCCATTATCCGCACGCCAACGATAAGCTGAATATGCATTTGTGGCATTGCCAGCAACATCATAATTTACCGACACAGTAATACCTCCAAATGCATACTGTATAAAACTGCATGTAGTAATTAAAATTAAGAGTAACATTCGTTTCATAGATAGAAATATTTAGATGTTTGAAATGGTCGTTTTTTAGATAAAAAGATAATTACAAAAAAATTATGCTCAGGTGTCAAGACTTTACAATTGCTTAAAACAACAAATAGAAAGATAGATTAAAAAAATCGATGTTTTATAGATTGACGCTAAGTATAAGTTTTACAAAAATAATGTATTTTATCAAAATCGAACTGTTTTAAAAAAATCTAAACATTTATTAATCAAAAAACGTAATACAAAATTCTTATTTTATTTACTATAAGTAATTTATAAATAATATAAATTTATTATATATTTAAAAAAATATTTCGGCATAATTCAAAATATGTTTTCTAGAGAGCGCAAATCAATAAAAGAAGGTTTTTTGCGTTATCTACTCGCATGAGTAAAACAAGAATAGATTCTTTTGTTATATCACTTTATCCTATTTTAATTCAATAAACCACCTAGATCTATGAAGAAAAAATTTACCCCTGCTTTCATAATGATTTCCATTTTAATATTTGCGAGTTTCTTTCTTACTTGGATAAAGATCATCCAGTTTTCCATCAAGATCAGTGGAGCAGCACTTCCGATGGAATTGCCACGTCTAATTTCGGCTTATCAACTACAGCCGACCATCTACGGGATTCCCATTGCACCTATTGGATATTTGCTTTATTTAATACCATTATTAACCATGATAAATGTTGTTACCAGGATTATTGGCAAGAACAAGTGGTTTTTTCAATTTGATTATCTAGTTGGATTTATTGCAGCGGCTATCACTTATTTCATTACAACTACTATTGCCCCGCCAGATTCCGTTATCATTGCGAAAGGTCTGTACCTTACTGGCATTTTGTCCGTTATTGGCATTTGCCTACAGATTATACAGTTTCTCTTCTTCAAGAAAAAAAGCATCGCTTAGTTTTACCGTATAAATATGTTTATTTTGCCTTATCAATACCAGAAAGGCATGAAAATCATATTGGCACAACAGAACTACCATATCGGTGATTTTGAAAAAAACACTGAAAAAATCATATCGGCAATCGAGTCTGCAAAAGCGCAGCAGGCAGACTTGGTTGTATTCAGTGAACTTGCCGTGTGCGGCTATCCGCCACGGGATTTTTTGGAGTTTGACGATTTTATACGTCGTAGCTACGATAGTATCGAGAAGATAAAAAATCATGCGGACTCGATTGCAGTATTGGTTGGAGCCCCGGCACGCAATCCGGACATAAACGGAAAAGACTTGTTCAATGCCGCTTTTTTCCTATACGAAAAAGAAGTAAAAGCAGAAGTCCACAAAACGCTTTTACCTACTTACGATGTATTTGACGAGGGGCGCTATTTCGAAGCAGCATCCACTTGGGATGTAATCTCTTTTAAAGGAAAAAAACTGGCCGTTACTATCTGTGAAGATATTTGGAATCTGGGAGACAACCCGTTGTACACCGTTTGTCCGATGGACAAACTCATAACACAGCAACCGGACTTGATGATAAACCTAAGTGCTTCGCCATTTGACTATACACATACCGCTGCCCGAAAAGCTAATATCAAGGAAAATGTATTGAAATATGGCATTCCCATGCTCTACTGCAATACTGTTGGTAGCCAAACGGAAATTGTTTTTGACGGAGGCTCCATCGTTATGGATTCAGAAGGCAATATCATCAAGGAATTGCCTTATTTTGAGGAAGCCTTGGACAGCATAGAAATTAATGATGACAATACTTTCGTTGATTCTGTCCATACTGTTTCGGAAAAAATATCCACACAGTCCAATATCCCATCTGAACTCGAACCGGAACTCAATATTGGCGAAATCTACGACTCCTTGGTCATGGGCATTGGCAATTATTTCAAAAAGATGAATTTCCAGCAGGCGATTATCGGCTCGTCCGGCGGTATCGACAGCGCAGTGACTATAGCATTGGCATCAGCGGCATTGGGTGCGGAAAATGTGCGTTGCGTATTGATGCCATCGCCTTATTCCTCGGACCATTCCGTTGACGATGCAGTACAACTCAGTAAAAACCTAGGCAATCCATACGACATCATCCACATCAAAAATATTTACGAAAGTTTTCTTTCCGAATTGCATCCTATATTCCAAGACCGACCTTTTTCAGTCGCAGAAGAAAACATACAAAGCCGAACAAGGGGCAATCTATTGATGGCTATAGCCAACAAACTCGGATATATCCTTTTGAACACGAGCAACAAAAGCGAACTAAGTACTGGTTACGGCACACTATACGGCGACATGGCCGGCGGACTAGGTGTTTTGGGTGATTGCTACAAACTACAAGTATATGCGTTGGCACACTATATCAACCTTGAAAAAGAAATCATCCCCAGCCACATATTAACAAAAGCTCCTAGTGCAGAACTCCGTCCCAATCAAAAAGACAGCGACAGCCTACCAGACTATACTATATTGGACCAGATACTTTACCAATATATTGAAAGAAGGAAAGGTCCGAATGAATTAAAAGCAATGGGATTCGATGCTGCATTGGTTGACAGAACTCTGCGCATGGTCAATATGAACGAATACAAACGCAACCAGTTCTGCCCCATTATCCGCATTTCTCCAAAAGCATTTGGCGTGGGGAGAAGGATTCCTATAGTCGGGAAATACCTTTCCTAAGAATTATGAATTGAGAATTATGAGTTATGAATGAATTTGCAAAAGAAAACGGAACAATTGTAAATCCTATAACTCATCGCTTATAACTCATAATTCTTTTAAATTCCTATCACTTCTATTTCCGTTCTTCGGTTGAGCGCGCGTCCGTCTTCGGTTTCATTGGAAGCGACGGGTTGATTGTCGCCAAAGCCTTTCCATTCCAGGCGGTCTTTTGCAATACCGTTTTTAACTAGGAAATCAACAACGGACTTAGCCCTGTTTGCCGATAGCGGTTGGTTGATGGCTTGTGTTCCTTTGTTGTCCGTATGTCCATTGATGCGTAATCGCAGTGAAGGATTGTCCCGCAATAATTGCAGAACAGTATTGAGTTCAATCAAACTAATAGGTTGCAATTCATAGGAATTGGTATTGAACAAAATATTTTTCAATGTAATGGAAGCATTGAGCTGTATAGGTTTTAGAGTAATGTTTTTGTGTATAGTTGTTTGCGGTTTTTCTTTTCCTAGTTCAAATAATTCGCTTTGAAAAAGATAACCTTTTTTCTTTACGGTAAATGTATAGTCCTTGCCTGCAGGAAGCGTAACCAGATAATCACCTGTATTGGATGAGCGCGATTGACTGACCATTTGTTGCGTGCCATTGTCCACCAACTGAAAGTCCGCTTCCAGTCCGGGACTATTTTTACTGCTGTCCACTATTTTTCCTGAAACATACAGTGTTTTCAAGGGTCTTACTTCCGGACGCAATGTGAAACGATACAAATCCAAATCCCCTCTCGAGTCAGAACGATCACTTGCATAGTATGCCGTCACGCCATCGGCTGCCACAAAAAGACTTCCCTCATTGTCAATCGTATTGATGGGATAACCCAGATTTTGCGGGACGCTCCAGCTTGTGTCACCTTTTCTTTTTGTCATGAACAAATCCGAACCACCATAACCCGGCAGACCGCTGGAAGTAAAATAAAGGCTTTCATTATCGGCATGTATCAACGGCGCAAGTTCGTCTCCTTTCGTATTGACGGCGCGACCGAGATTGACCGCTTTTGTCCATTTACCGTCAGCCGTCAGGTGCGATACATACAAATCATTTCCACCAAATCCAGAAGGTCGGTTACTGCTAAAATAAAGCGTGCGTTTATCCGAACTCAGGGACGGCGAGCTTTCCCAATATTCCGTATTGACACTTCTTCCCATATTGACGGGGTCGCTCCAGCCATCCTGCGTCTTATGGGAAATATACAAGTCAAAATCGCCATATCCCGTTCCCGGGAAATTACCCGCAAAAATCACCCATTGCCCGTCCTGTGAAATATTGATAGCCCCTTTGGACGGTTGTTCGTTGACTGCACCAGGCATCAATACGGAAGTCGTGTATTTGCCGTCAGACAACTTGAAACTCTGCATGAAATCTTCGCGTACGCCTTCTCCCCTTCTCGTATAGACAAACATGCTGTCGTCAATCGTAAAAGAAGGATAGTATTCCGAAAAAGTAGAATTGATGGCATCGCCCATATTAACGGGTGCGAATGTATAGTTTTCGTTGGGATGTTTGCTAGCGTAATCCAATGCAAACTCATATGTTTTCTTTCTGTATTCAGCAGCGGTTTTACCTCTGCTGCTCAGATTGGGAATATGCAAATAATTGTCAACAGCCTGCAATGCATCGGCAAATTTTCCAATACCGGCAAGGCTTACGGAATAGTTGAGATTGAAATAGTCAAACTGTTTTGGGTCTACGATTTTTGCCTGACCGAAGAACAGCACAGCCGAATCATATTGTTTGATTTCGTTGTAGGTATTGGCAAGTGCTGTCAGCGTATTCCAACTTTTTGCGTCTTCTTTGTAAGAACGCAGCAAAAGATTGAGTCCATTGTCGTAATCACCGTTTTCCAAAAAAGGAATCGCTTCATCATAAGCCTTTTCAGCTTTTGATTTGCTCTGGGCCAGACAGACTTGACTTACAAACGATACCAGCAATATAACCAGAAAACGCAATCGCATGATTTAGATTTCTTGTGGATGCTCTGTTTTATGTACAGCAATATCGTTGACAAGTTCGACAAAAAGATTGGCATTACAAACAGAAAAACAACTTGTTTGGTACAATATGTTTCCGGCGACGGAATGAAGGACTATATTGTTTTCGGAATCAATCTTTGCCGCGTCGATATCAGCCAGAGCGTAAGTGGTCTTGCCATCAAATACGGAAAAACGATCCAGCGACAAATGTCCTTTTTTTGATTTTTGCAAATAAGGAACAACCGCTTTTTCGGACTGGATGACATTTTCACCACCTTCGGGCAGCGTGGGAAAGCTCAACCTTTCGCCCTGAGTCAATGCGTTGCTTTTGGTTGATTTCTGCTCATTTACAAAAAGACCGATGAATTCTTTTATCAAGCCTTTATAGTTGCTGAATTTGGAAGAAATAACCGTATAACTACCACCAACAGGAAGGAAAGCCAGACCGTTGGCGTTTTTTTCTCCTTTGGTGGAAAATGTCCAGATTTCCGCTATTTTGTCAAATGCATATTCCTCGTCCGCTTTCTTTTCTTTTTTGTAAATGATTTTGATGCCCTTTTCATACAGTTCAAAATAGTATTTTGGCAGAGTCGACGCTCGACCTACGAGCAATATGATAGCCAATATCGCCAATATGACCATCCCAACATAATAATATGTCCGTTCTGTTTCCAGTGCCTTGAACATCGCGACGGCAATCAGGACAATACCAATCAGCAACAGAAAAACCGGTACCAGATACGCGATATTGATGATTGATTTAGTTCCATGTTTTCTGACGAGGTTTCCGATATTTTTCATTTTGTAAAAATTTCAATTGGCTTTGTTGGATAAATGCCTTAAGAAACAAATATATCACTAATAATATAAAAATAATTGCCATTATGTTCACTCCCTCTACAAAAGTCGTACCTTTGCGCCCTCAAAAAGTAAGAGTTACCTCTAATTATCACAAAATTTTTAACAATGGATATTAGGAATATCGCCATTATAGCGCACGTTGACCATGGTAAGACAACCTTGGTGGACAAGATTCTGCACGCAACCAATGTGTTTCGTGACAATCAGGACACGGGAGATTTGATTATGGACAACAATCCATTGGAAAAAGAACGTGGTATCACCATCTTCAGTAAAAACGCTGCCGTTACCTACAAAGGCGTTAAAATCAACGTTATCGACACTCCGGGTCACTCTGACTTCGGTGGAGAAGTAGAACGTGTATTGAAAATGGCTGACGGGGTTATCCTGCTGGTCGATGCTTTCGAAGGACCAATGCCGCAAACGCGTTTCGTATTGCAGAAGGCATTGCAACTCAACCTAAAACCAATCGTTGTCATCAACAAGGTAGACAAACCCAACTGTCGTCCGGACGAAGTCCACGAGGCGGTATTTGAACTATTCTTCAATCTGGATGCTACGGAATAACAACTGGATTTCCCTACATTCTATGGTAGTGGTAAAAACGGCTGGTTCAACGACAGCTTGACACAGAGCGAAGATATCAGCCCATTGATGGACGGTATTTTGAAATATGTACCAGAACCTAAAATATCCGAAGGACCATTGCAGATGCAGATTACGTCTTTGGATTATTCTTCTTTCCTTGGTCGTATTGCCGTAGGTAAAGTAACTAGAGGCTCCATCAAAGAAGGTGAAAACATCGCCTTGATGGGTACGGACGGTACAACCAAAAGAAATAAAGTAAAAGAATTATACGTATTCGAAGGAATGGGCAAACGCAAAGTACAGGAAGTAATTGCGGGTGACATTTGTGCGGTCGTAGGTCTGGAAGGTTTCAATATCGGTGATACGATTTCCGATATGGAAACACAGGAAGCGTTACCGGCTATCAAGGTGGACGAGCCAACGATGAGTATGTTGTTCGGTATCAATACGTCTCCTTTCTTTGGTCGTGATGGTAAGTTTGTTACTTCCCGCCACTTGCGTGACCGCTTGATTGCGGAAACCGAAAAGAACTTGGCTTTGCGTGTAGAGGATACGGACAGTGCAGATAAATTTTTGGTTTTCGGTCGTGGTATTCTTCACTTGGGCGTATTGATTGAGTCTATGCGTCGTGAAGGTTACGAATTGACTGTAGGACAACCTCAGGTTTTGACAAAAATAATCGACGGCAAAAAACACGAACCATTTGAAACACTGGTCGTCGACGTTCCATCTGATTTCAGCGGAAAAGTAATCGACCTGGTTACACAACGCAAAGGCGAAATGAACGTAATGGAAAGCAAGGGCGATATGCAGCACCTGGAATTTGAAATTCCTTCCAGAGGTTTGATTGGGCTGCGTTCCAATATGTTGACTAATACAGCAGGTGAGGCTATCATGGCGCACACTTTCATCGATTACAAACCATGGAAAGGTCCAATACCTAGCCGTAACAACGGTGTACTGATTTCCAAAAACTTGGGTACTACTACCGCTTACTCTATTGACAAATTGCAGGATCGCGGTACGTTCTTCATCGACCCAGGAGACGAAGTTTACGTTGGGCAGATTATCGCTGAGCATATCAAACCAGGCGACCTGAACGTCAACGCTACGGAAGGTAAAAAACTGACCAATATGCGCGCATCCGGTTCCGATGGTACGGTTAAAATCACTCCTAAAAAGGAAATGACTTTGGAAGAATGTATGGAATACATCCAAGACGACGAATGTATCGAGGTAACACCAAAAGTTATCCGTTTACGCAAAGTCTATCTGGACGAAAACGACAGAAAACGTCTTTCCAAAGGAGCGAAGATGGAAGCTTAGTCAAAGTAAAAACTCAAAAGCAAGAAGTAAAAAGACCGAAATTTCTCTTTCTACTTTTTCAAAATAATAAGACCGCCGTCCAATATGGATGGCGGTCTTGTTTTGAAAGAAGAGGATGAACAGCAATCATTCTTTCCTTACCTTTGTCCAATATCAATCAGGTCGGTTATGAAGAAGCAAAGCATCAAAAGATTTATCAGTCTTGTCGCATTATTGATATTGCAGGTACAAGTGTTATTTGCACAATGTTCCGTTTGTACCAAAACGGCGGAACAACTGGGAGAAAAACCCGGCAAGGGACTGAACGCCGGCATTCTGTATCTCATGCTGATTCCATTGGTTTCTATTTGTATTGTCGGCTACCGCTTTATCAAACGTGAGCGTTCCGTCGCACAACAATAAACACACCGTTATACGTGCCAGCCAAGACACACAGAGAGCCTCATATTGCCAGCAATAGCAACTTCATTTCGGATATAGTTATTGGGATGAGTGACGGATTGACCGTTCCGTTTGCACTAGCAGCAGGCGTAAGCAGTGCTGTAAATGACACACATATCGTCACGACTGCTGGACTAGCAGAACTTGTCGCGGGCGCCATCTCCATGGGATTGGGCGGCTACCTCGCCGGAAAAACCGAACTCGAACATTACGCCGCTGAAAAGAAAAACGAATACTACGAAGTTGAAACCATCCCCGAAAAAGAAAAACAGGAAGTCCGCGATATTTTCGCAGGATTTGGATTGAGTCCACAGGTGCAGGAAATGGCAGCCGAAGAGATTGCCCTCGACAAAGACAAATGGGTAGAATTCATGATGCAATATGAACTTGGCCTATCCGAACCCGACCCTAAACGCGCCACCAAAAGTGCCGCCAATATTGGTCTCAGCTATGTTGCCGGAGGTATTGTCCCACTTCTTCCCTATTTCTTTGTAGATACTCCGATGGAAGGTCTGAAAATATCTGCCGTATTGACTTTGTGCTGCTTATTTATATTTGGTTGGTTCAAAAGTAAAGCAACCGGACAACCATTATTTTCCGGTGCTATACGCGTGACTATTATCGGAGCAATTGCCGCAACGGCAGCATTTTTTGTAGCGAAGTTGTTCGGGGCGTAATTTTTCAAAGAAATATAGTTACCCCATACCACTCCAAAATCAATTGGATGTTTTTTGAGGAATGAGAGCCCAGGCAAGTTTTCCATCTTTTGGCACTAACATGCTAAAACTATTTTTATTTTTAATGACAATACTCTGAAAAAATCGTTTGTAGTTCCATGCAAAAAAGAGTGCGCCGATTGTAGGTTCTTCTCTATTAAGGTTCAGCAGTAGAACTTTGTCACTCTTATTGGGTTTATATCCTTTAATTTCATCTTGATGATAACTTAAATCCTTCACAATCTGCTTACCCGAAGGTTCAATAATATAGTTCGCCTCAATACCATACATTGCCAGTCCGCTATTGGATTGAATAGCTGGCAAGAGCCATACCTGAAGCGTATCTCCGCGATTAGAACGGATATAACAATTAAAATTATAATTACGTAGGGATTCATTTTTAGTGTTAAAATAATTTACCGCAAGCAATATGGCTCTTGAGTAACGTTGTGCCATACCTGTATCTATCTTCTGAGGCAACAGCGTTACCGAACCATCTCTTTTTACTACATAATGCAGAACCTGGTCATAAATACCTGTTCTATTATTTCCATATACGGCATGCCATTCACCATTTTCTACGTAACAAAACCATTCCTTACCAAGCCTTTTGATAACGTTAGTATCATTGGCATAATTACGCTGTATTGAATCTGATGTAATCCATGCCGTCATGTCGTATTGAGTCAGCCACATAGCATCTTTATTGGCAACTTCGAAACTATCAGAATAATTAAAACCGACATTATGAAAATCTAATTGGCTTTGAGCATAAGAAACGCTAGTAGTAAATACGATACAAAACAATAAAGCAATACGCGGAAGTTTCATAAGTCTGTTTTTCCTTGGGTTAGTGAAGATAAAAACTTTTAGCAATATTTCCGTTCGAGACTATAAAAATGCTTGGATATTTTTCTCGTTCAGAAAAAATTATTGCCTTGTTCATAACTGAATACTAAGGCTTATAAGCATAAGCCACGTCGAAATGCTGCTTCTTTAACTCGGGAAGAAGTTCACCTAGTCTCAGATCTCGTGCTTGAGGTGTCGGTTCGCACACGGTGTAAGCCACACCGTTATACATAATAGTATCTCCGAAAGATTTCTCAAATTTAATAGCTACAGTTACATGTTGTGGATACACTACGACTATCATCGGTAACTTGTAAATTTCCTTTACCAAATAAAAAAACAAGGCAGCTCTGTCTTCGCAGTCGCTATTGTCGTAGAGTAGCGTTTGTTCTGGTGTCAATCTTTTTTCCGTACCATACGCTTTCGTGTCGGGTTCAAATACAAAAGCATAACGTGCAAACTGTATCAGGTAATCCACACCCTCTTTTACCTTCATTTTCTTTATCTGTTTTTGCAGCAAAGGAATCAATGACGCACGCGTAGCCTCACTTATAGGTGTATTGAACTGCAAACCATAGTCTACAACCGGATAATTTTTAAATATCGTTTTTACGTCCGGGTTCACTTTTATTTTGAAATTGTATTCAAAATCGTTTAAAGTGAACTGTAGGTTTTTATTTACATAATCGGCTTTCTTAAAATCAGGAAGCTTTTCTATTTTATAGGAAAAGGATTTTTGCCCATCTTGCGCGACTTGTAATTGTAGCGCCGTAAAGTGATTTTTGTCAAAGTCAATATTGCTGCCATAATCATGATAGTTTAGACAGACATATTGCTGCTCGTCTTTCATCCTGTAAGGAACATTGTATATGTTGTCAACGGACTGAATGTAAAACAACAACTGATTGTCATGTACGCTTAACAAACTACTATATCCACTCTTCAACATCAAGTACCATTTGTACAAAGTGTACCGTATGTAGTTGTTTTCTTTGGGGCTTATGGACTGAGCCGTCTTTCTGACGAGTTGATAATACAGCCAATCGTCGGGCTGATGTTGTTGTCTATATTGATTTAAAGAGGCAATTGCAGGTTCCAATATATGGGACTCCTCTAATGCGTTGTAAAAAAACTGGATTTTCTGCTCTTCCGGGCCGGAATGATAATCTACAAATTGAGTCTTGTTGAAATCAAACGCTACGCTATCTCCATAAAAATCAAAAGCTACTGGTGTAGTGGATTTTTGTGCATTGACGGCAAGCATACAGCTCCATAAAGCAAACCATATCGTTATCAACCTTTTCATGGGTCAGCATAAAATTACAAAACATAACAATTATTTAATGTTAAGTTTTTGCAGGTTGATAAGCAATTCCCTAGAAATATGATTTTATGTAAATCTGAATGGCTTTAAACAAGTGGTTCAATATAGCAATCTGCGTTCTTATTTCCTTTTCCTAAAATACAACCTATACGAAAAAATCGTCACCAATATAGCCGAACCTAATACCAGATGCGCGGGTTGCGCAAATGCAGGAAAATCCATTTTGACCAAAGTGAACCCCATTGCCATTTCGCCAATTACCAATACCAACAATAAAAAGCCAAGTTTTTGCAGTCTCGGATAAGACAGACTTCTCCAAAAAAGAAACACACAGGCAAACGCGGACAACCATGCCAGCAGCTCATGCGAGGTCAATATTACACCCGTATTGGACAGCCATTTTTCACGTTCAAGATATTTCAATGCTTTGGATGTAATGTCTACGGAAGTGCGTACCTGCGTCCCAATAAGCACTTGTATAAATACCAGTATCAGCGCAATCGTACTAATCCATTTTAATGTTCGGTCCTGAATCCTGTAGCTGCCTTCCGCCTTGTGTATCATCAATACGCAGATACCCGCCATGACAAATATGGGAAGCAGATGTATGGTAACGGTATCGACGTGCAGATTGCTACGGACGATCAGCCAACCCAGCAACGATTCAATAACGACGATAACCATCAATCCTACCGACAGCCAAGCTATGGAAGGACGAGTTTTGTAAAATTTCCGAAAACTGACGACAATCAATCCTATAATGACAAAACCCAATACGCCCGTACATAGTCGGTTGATATATTCCACCCACGTGTGAAAAGCATTGAATGTATGGTCGATATCCTGACGGTCGAGGTATTTTTCGTAGTCCTTGGGGAGCTGTCCGGCATTCATCGGAGGGATGATACGACCGAAACAAGTCGGCCAGTCGGGACAACCCATCCCACTGTGCGTGGTACGCACAACACTTCCCGCAAGGATTACAACAAAGATGAATAGCAATACAATACGTACCAGTCTTACATATCCTTTATTATTCTTCATGGAAACTTTCTTTGCTGTGATGCGCAAAAATACTAAAAGCGAACCGTGAACCAATACAAATACAGCGAATATTGGCAGAACACCCAATTTGTACGATAGGGAACAAATAGTGACAAAAAAGAATACGAGCAACAATTCCCAAATCCAAAAATCATAAATCTGTTTACATTTGGCTTCATTATGTTAGAACCGTTTTTGGATGCCAATAGGATTGAGGCCGGATGTGACGAGGCCGGTCGCGGATGCTATGCAGGTCCCGTATTTGCGGCAGCGGCGATTTTGCCTTCCGACTTTTACCATCCGTTGCTGAACGACAGCAAGCAGGTAAAAGAAAAAGACCGTGAAACTTTGCGCACTTATATTGAGCAAAATGCTTTGGCTTATTCGGTTGCCATGATTACCAATGAGGAAATCGACCAGATCAACATACTTCGCGCTTCGTTCAAGGCGATGCATCTTGCTATCGCGCAACTGAAAACAAAACCAGATTTTTTACTGATTGACGGAAACAGATTTGACACTTATCCAAATATTCCACACCAATGCGTCATCAAGGGAGACGGCAAATATGCGTCCATCGCTGCTGCAAGTATATTGGCAAAAACCTACCGTGATGCCTACATGCAAAAACTGGACGAGTAGTTCCCGATGTACAACTGGAAAAAGAACAAAGGTTACGGAACGCTCGACCATAGAAATGCCATTGCACAATATGGCTTATGTGCGTACCACCGTAAATCGTACAATATCCTACCCACGCAAATTCCACTTTTCTGATTTTTTTCGTATATTAGCACCAACTACTAGACTAATACACTTCAAAAAGTATTCAAATGAAAAGGTTAAATCTATATTGCTTTATTGGTGGTTTTTTATTGATACTGCTTGGCATGGTTAAGATTGTAAATTTTTCGGAATTGCCAAATCTCAATATTGGAAGCACTTCTTACAAGATTGGGCAGTACATTGGCATGGCATTGATTCCGTTTTTTGGACTGTTGATGCTGATTGAATCCATTAAAAGATTCAAACTGGAAAATTGAACCCAAACCATTGGCTATCAACATCTGTGAACAAATATTTTAGGAATAAAAGGCCTATTTTCCCTTTCGAATAGAAAAATGATATAGCTTAGTCTACAAATATGTTTTCTATGCTAAATTTTACCAGTACGGTAAGAAATTTTTCCCTTCCGGCACTTATGGCTGCAGCTATATTGGTTGGCAGCACAGGTTGCAAAAACGGAAAGGACAAACAAAATACAAAAGACTCTACGAGCAAAGTAGACTCCGCGTCAATCGCCATTCCGACAGGACTTGGTTCTCCGATTACCTATGACCCAAACAAGCGTTATATCTTCCTTGCATTTGATGACGGACCTCAACCTCCCGGCACTATCAACTGCAAAAGCATTTTCCACGAAGAAGGCGTAAAAGCGACATTTTTCCTGGTTGGCATGCATATGTTTGATCCATTGCGCAAGCGCATCGTGGACAGCCTCAACAACAGCTATCCGGAATTTGTAACGGGTAACCACAGTACATCCCATGGATTCAGGGACCACTATGCATCTTTTTATAAGAATGTCGACAGCGCAGTCAACGATGTCTTAAAAGCTCAAAACGACCTTAATCTCAAACTGAAAATCGCGCGCCTACCAGGCATGAACACTTGGGCTTCCGCCGGAGAGATAAAAGGACCAAACTCTTCCAAAAATGTAGCAAAAGCATTGGATTCATTGGGCTACACGATTATCGGTTGGGATATTGAATGGCAATTTATCAAGGGTTCTACACCTAAACAAGGAGCAGAACAATTAGCAGCCGATGTCAACAAAATGCTGGACGGTAACGGAATGCCAACATATCAACAAAACGCCATCGTTCTTTTGGCGCATGACCGTATGTTTGCAAAACCGCAATACGCCGACTCATTGCGCAAATTCATCTCTATCCTGAAACAGGACAAACGTAATGTTTTCGAGACTTTGGACCATTATCCAACTGTCCAGAACAGGAAATAGTACAGTTAAAATGGATTTATATTGGACGGCTTTGTGTAGTAACACAAAGCCGTTTTTGTTTAGCGACTATTGATAATGTAATTTTAGACAATAAATTGTCAAGCAACCTTATGGAAAAGGAAAATAAATACAGATGGCTTCCAGAGAATGATACCAAGCGACAATGGTTTGCTATCATTGTCACGGACATTATCGCCGCACTCCTTACACTGTGGGGTATCTATGGTATTGGCGAATATGGAATGGCGCTTTTCCTTTTCACGCCTTTTTTAATTGGATTTTTACCCGCAGTTCTTTACGGTTTGAAGAAACAAATCACATGTAAAGAAGCATTTAGAATTGGGTTCATCGCATTTCTGATATTACTCGGGCTGCTAATTGTTTTTGCAATAGAAGGAATTATTTGTATTGCAATGGTTACGCCAGTTGCAGTTTTGTTTGTATGGATAGGAAGTATTCTTGGATTTTCGCTGGTTGACAAGATGCCCAATAATGCTATTATGAGCATACTGATTGTCGTATGTGTAATTCCAACAATGTCCTTTTGGGAAAAGAAAGAACAGCCATCGCTATCCTCCGTTTCAACGGCTATTGAAATCAACGCCTCTCCGGAAACGGTATGGCAAAACGTGATTCAATTTCCCCAGCTAAATCCTCCCACTGAATTTCTTTTCAAAACGGGAATCGCTTATCCCATCAATGCCCAGATAGAGGGGAAAGGAATCGGAGCAATAAGGCATTGCAATTTTACAACCGGGAGTTTTGTTGAACCCATTACGGTGTGGATCCAACCAAATCTTTTAAAATTCAGTGTTGACGAGCAGCCAGCACCAATGAAAGAAATTAGTTTTTGGAACGTGGACGCTCCTCATTTACATGATTATTTTGTTTCCAAAGAAGGACAGTTCAAACTAACCAAGTTACCGAATGGACATACTTTACTAGAAGGCACAACTTGGTATTACCACAATATCAGACCCGAAATATATTGGCGTTTATGGAGCAACTATATCGTTCACAAAATCCATTTTAGGGTTTTGAATCATATAAAAAACATATCGGAGAAACAATCCGTTAAAATATAGTATGAAAAACATAGTTGCCATTATCGGAAGCGCGAGCGATGACTCGTCCAACCTGAGACTTGTCCAATATATACAAAAACATACAACTGGTATTTTTAATATAACTATTTACGACAGGTTAAGAGATTTGCCTCATTTCTCACCCGAGCTTTCCATTGAAAATACACCGCAGGAAATCCTTGCATTAAGGCAACTTATAGCTAATGCGGACGGTATTCTCATCAGTGCGCCGGAATATATTTTCAGCATTCCAAGCGGACTCAAAAACCTATTGGAATGGAGCGTTTCCACAACCATCTTTTCAGAAAAACCATTAGCCATATTGACGGCATCTGCCAACGGCGAAAAAGCACATGAAGAACTCATCCTCATCATGAAAACCTTAATGGCTCATTTTACCGTGGACACTACACTTTTAATTAAAGGCATCAAAGGGAAAATAAACGAAGAACATATTGTCTCCGACAAGGAAACCGAAATGCAGCTATCCCGATTTATCAATTCTTTTAGGTCTATAATACCCTAGTATATTGGACAAAACAATAGCTTTGCATGCGCTTCTATTTTTATTCCAAATTGCGCAAACATACTATTTATGATTCCAGAAATACAGCCCATCACGAAGACGGATATTCCCGTATTGGTAGAGCTCATTAATCTTTCTTACCGTACGGACAATGAAAATGCGTGGACAACGGAGTCCCATCTTTTCAACGAAGGAGGCAAACGTATTGACGAGCAGGAACTAGAAAGCGTTCTTTCCGACAGCAGAAATCATATTTTCAAATATGAAACAAACGAAACCATATTGGGAACAGTCAGCCTAACGGAAAAAACCGATTCGATATATCTAGGCACTTTGGCGGTCTCGCCAGTCAGTCAGGGGCTTGGCATTGGCAAAAAACTGCTCAACGCGGCCAAAGAGTTTGCGCAAGAGAAAAGGAAATCCAAAATCAGCCTTACCGTCATCTCCTCACGAAAAGAGCTCATCGCCTGGTACGAGCGTTACGGCTATCAAATGACTGGCGTCACCACTCCTTTTCCGGCAAAAGAACACACGCTAAGCACTCCGGTGGAAGACCTTTTCTTTGAAGAAATGGCACTCTACGTTTAATCAGTTATCTTTGCGGGATGGTCATCAAGTCAGCAAAATACCTTATTTCCAGTCCAAATTTTGTCAACTGTCCTGTTCCGGACAAGCCGGAATATGCCTTTATCGGAAGGAGCAACGTCGGAAAATCTTCCGTCATCAACCTTTTGTGTAACGTAAAGAATCTTGCGAAAACCTCGTCTGCCCCTGGCAAAACGCAGATGATTAACCATTTCTCCATACAGAGTGGCGGAAAAAGTAAAGTTACCGACTGGTATCTTGTTGACCTTCCCGGTTACGGTTACGCAAAAACAGCCATAAAAAACCGTCGTACCTGGGGACAGATGATTGAGAACTATATACGCAAAAGAGAAAACCTAGTCAATCTTTTCGTATTGATCGACAGCCGTCATCAACCACAAAAAATAGACCTTGAGTTCTTGGATAGTCTAGCAAAATGGGAAATTCCGTTTTCCATCATCTTTACAAAATCCGACAAGGAAAAACCAGCAGTCGTAGAGCGTAACGTCAAGACATTTTTGGACAAAATGCGGGAAAGCTTTTATTTCCTACCTGCCAGTTTTGTGACTTCCGCCGAAAAGAGAATCGGCCGTGATGAACTACTGGACTATATTGACCAACTGAACGGGGAAGCGACCGATGACAATGGCTCCAATACCTGATTGACTTGTTTAGATAATAATCATTACATCCCCTGCTAACTATTTTATAGACGTCTTCACAGAGGTTTGGTACACATAGTCTATGCCATCCTCATAGCGAGGGTCAGGCAAACCGTTCTTTACGCGGAGAGTTCTCCATTCAAGCAATTTATCATTTAAGAAATACAGCCAATAATAGACGGCTTTATCTTTTTCAGATACGCTCTGTATCGAATATTGGACAATTTCCATAGCGCCTTCCGGATATGTCTTCGCACTTACTATATTGTCTGGGCGTACTTTCACGGCGTCTCGTACTTGCTGCTTGCTCATTCCCAGAGAAATCTTGTTGGTGTCAATAAAACCAAATACGGAAGCGCAAGACATCGTAGTTGCAACAGCAAACAGTACCAAAAGCACTATAGTGTACTTTCTTAAATTCATATTTTTCATGATTTATAGTTTGGTTAAATACTGATACAAATCTTCAAAAAAGAAAAGACAATAAAATAAGTATTCGGTAAAAAACGACTTTTCTTCCACGAACCAAACTAACCATCAATAACTACTATACTATGATGTGAGAGCAATACAGATTATAAAATGAAAAAATATAGAATCACTCTTGTTGTAGAGCGAGTAATACTGAGCCATTCTTCAGTATTGCAAATGGAGAATGAAGTATATAAAATTTTAGGCAGCTTTCTTTTTTGTAGCATATTGCCCTATGCTCATAAAGAAGCCAATCACAGTAACGATTACACCAATCCATAAGACATTGATAAACGGAAATTCCAATACTTTCAATGTTATAGTGTCGCCAATGGAATGGTTTTCTTTTACGCCGATTTCAAAACTATGTTTTTTGTCGTCTACTAGTTTGTTGAAACGAACTATAAGACCTTGCGCATGTACCGTATCAGGGAAACTTTCGACTGTTTCTTTTGAGACCTCTACATAAGGATGTAATGGGTAACGGCTTCCTTCTTTGGAGACTACGGTCATGTCCAGTCCCATTTTCAATGAGCCTGAATCGGGAGATGCACCATTGTCCACCTCGACCTTGTTCAATATCATATAACCATTGGAATAGAAGATCGAGTCATTGACTTTTATTTCCGCAGGAAGAAAGCGCGCAGTGTCTTGCTCCGTCTTGCGGTAAGCACTCACATACACGAAAATATCTTTGTTCCAATAGTGCTCCTTATCAGGATTAGCACCCATTCCTTCCACTCCCTTATTGTTCTTAATCAGGTCAGGATATAGTGTGAAATTGGGCAATTTACTTTTGCCGTCAAAATCAATTTGAAAATATTGTTTTCGATCATGCGTATTGACTGAATCCCCTATAAACGTTACGTCGTAACGTCGCATGTCGGTTTTCATTCCCTTGAAGAGCGTAATGTTTTCCGCAGGATCTTCCTGTTTGTTTTTTTCAAACAAACTGATTCCTGTTGTGTTGTTGCTCAATACTTTTTTGTTTCCGGCACTCAGTAAAACGCCAATCAATACCAAGGCAAATCCAATATGCGCAACAGATGCACCCGCAGCTCTCACCTTACCTTTCAGCACAATCCAAACATATCCAATATTGGCAACCAGTGCGTAAACTGCCATGTATAGTGCAACATAGAGTGCTACCTGAAAAGCAATCCCTTTTTTGGCATAGTCTATTTTTACGAAAATGCTTATCAGCGTTGCAATCGCAAGGGCGATTATAGTCGGTTGCAATATTTTTTGCAGTAGATATTTTTTCGGGGTGTCTTTGTATTTCAAGAACTGCCCGACGGCAGTCAATAGTCCGATAACAATCGCAATGAACACTTGCACCTGATTGTAGGAAAACTCCGGGTCTTCGGGTTTGGCAATATTAGTTCCAAATACTTTATTAAAAATAGGAAAAGAGGTTTTTCCGATAATAATCAACGAAGAAAGAAACAGCACAAGCGAACCGATAAACATCCAAAATTCGCGACTGTATGTATTCTCTTCTTTTGCGATAGCGGGAATACTTTTCAAACGTAGGAAATACAATATCATTCCCGGAATAAAGAAAACCAATATGAACGAAATCAACTGCATGTCCATGTCCGCACCTGTAAACGCGTGCACGGAAGTATCTCCCAACGCACCGCTTCTAGTCAGATAAGTCGAGTAAAGAATAAAACAGAAGCTAAGTATGTAAAAAAGGTACGTTGACTTGAGCGAATAGGACGATTTGTTATAAACCAGATTAGTATGTAATCCCGCCACCATTACCAGCCAAGGAACTAACGAAGCGTTTTCCACCGGATCCCAAGCCCAATAGCCACCGAAGTTCAAGCTTTCATAAGCCCAAGCCGCGCCCATCATAATACCCAGACCCAATGCACCTCCAGAGAAGCAAGCAAACGGCAGCGAGGCTTTTGTCCAAGTATTGTCTTTATTGACCAATCCCGCAAAAGCATACGCAAACGGAACAATTGTAGACGCAAATCCGAGAAACAATATCGGTGGGTGTATGACCATCCAATAGTTCTGCAAAGTGGCATTCAGACCGGAACCGTCGCGGACAAAATTCATATAGTCTATACGAAGACTACCGTTAGCATCTTTGAACATGGGAGCCATATCCCACAAACCATCCACGCGTGCAAGAATAAAAGGATTGCTACCAATACGTACATTGTCGCCAAAATAAATTCCCAAAACCATTGTAGCCAAACAAACCTGTGCTGCACTAATGACCATCATCACGGGAGCTTCCCACTTACCGCCACGACCAATAACGACCCAGCCCAATACGCAATGCCAAAAAGTCCAAAGGAGGAAACTGCCTTCTTGTCCTTCCCAAAGGGAACTCAAAAGATATTCGGGTTGCAAAGTCTTGTCGCTGTGTGTCCACACGTATTTGTATTCAAACAGATGCGCAGAAAGCATGTAAATCAATAGCCCAATAGTCGTTATGACTGCAACGGTTTCCAATAGGAAAAAAATCCGGGCAAATCTTGTCCAGCTTTTTTTCTCCAAATCATTTGTAATGGCGTTGGCTTTCCCAAAACTGAAAGTCGCCAACAAGGAACTAACGAAAGACAATACGATTGCAAAATAGCCAATCTGTCCAGGAAGTAAATGTTCGCCTATATATGTCATGCCGGTCTGTAAAGGGTAAAGAAAGAGATGCAGTATGCGTAGAGCTATAAGCTCGCATTCAAATTATTGCGAGCGGCCTTGGGGTCATCCTTGTATTTGGAAGGACATTTAATAAGGATGCCGCTCTGGTCACGGATTTGGAACACGCCGTTCTCCATCTTGCCTTTCAGCACGATACGTTCGCTTTTTTCCATGTCCATGGGTTTTTCAAAATGGTAGACAACATTCATGCGGCTTCCCAGCGTATCCTGCACCTCAAAGGCGAGGTAATTAGGATTTTTTATAGGGTCATAGTCCATCGTAGCTGTGTCCAGCTTCGCTATAACTGTAACGATTTTGCCAGGTTTAGCTTTAGCGGTAGCAATCGTTTCGTACGTGGAAAAATTACCTAACTGACTGATGAGCAAGGCAATAACAACTGCAATCACCACTAGTGCTACAATGTATATCTTTTTCATTTGAAAACAGCATTAAAAGTGCGATGCAAATTTACTCCAAAAAAAAGCAAATGTCTCATCGATATTGTCTAATGTTGTTAAGAAGAGGTCAATATTGTAGCTTAACGGGGTTTGCAGTCTATTCCGTCTCGTCCAACACCAGCACGTTGCGGCTAAAACTTTCTTCCAAGGAAATCAGGGTTTCCGTACGTTCGATACCCTTGATGTTTTGCAGTTTCTCATGCAGCACGACTTTCAGTTCGGGTATGTCTTTGCAGACGATTTCGGCAAACATACTGTAGTTGCCCGTCGTATAGTTAACTCGTGTAACCTGATGGATTTTTTTCAGATCCTCGGCAACCTGGTTGTACAGGGAACTTTTTTCCAGGAAAATCCCGATAAAAGCGATAACATTGTACCCGAGCAGATGCGTATCCACGCTAAGTCTTGTACCTTTGACGACGCCCAGTTCCTGCAGTTTTTTCATACGTACGTGGATGGTACCGCCCGAGACAAACAACCTTTTACCCAAATCTGCATAAGAGATTTCCGCATTTTCCATCATAGACTGGATAATTTGGTAATCGAGTTTGTCAAGATTCAATTTTGACATATTAATTGGCTTTAATATTTATAAATATCTAACAAAATAAAGAAATTTTTACATAATAATCAAATTTTTAAAAAAAATATTAAAAAATTTGCAACATAAATTTTTCTGACTGTATATTTGCACTGTCCTAGCGACAAAGATACGTTCTTAACAATGTGGGGTGATGAAATTTGGCAGACATACCCTCTCGTCTCGGGGGTGGGGATCAAAGGATAAACGATACATAGAGATTCGCAAGAGTCGCGGGGTTGACCACCTCATTTGTGTTTTGGCTAACTTCCCCGTGTAGGTTCGACTCCTACCCCTACAGCAGCTTTAAATCCCTTTCAGTTGATTATCAATTGTTGGGGATTTTTTTATTTTAATGTGGAGCAAATTTATGTTTTTCTATATTACCTAGTTTCCTGTCTTTTTAGTGTAAGTATTGATTATCATATACATTACATAATATCATCTATTATCAAATTAATTCAAAATTCAAAGGCATTCTTAATAGCCCTTCACAAAAAAACTCAACAGTGGTGTCGAGTTTTTTTGTGGATTAACCAACATTTCTGAACCTTCAAAAAGTGGAAATATTATTCTAAATCCACTTTTTAAAAAATATCGAACGGATAGGTACGATAAAAAGATATTTTAAAATCAATAAAAGCCTTTTAGGTAGATTCCTAAAATCTGTAAGCAATACTTATCCTAAAATTTCGTCTTGCCTCTACTATATAACTATAATAATTTACACCACCCTTAGCTCTTATCGCCGCACTCGCCGTTG
>JAATFC010000007.1 GCA_015655435.1 Chitinophagales bacterium
CTTCATGTGTACCTCTGAAATTTCCAAGAAAAGTTCCTGCATACAAACGAAACATATAAAATGCCGTCATCAATGCTCCGGCAACGCCCAACCAATAATATATTGGACTAACGTTGAACGCCACAGCCAAAATTTCATCTTTGGAAAAGAATCCGGAAAATGGTGGAACGCCCGCAATTGCTAAGCAAGACAACAGAAACGTGATATTGGTTATTGGCATATATTTTTTCAGACCACCCATTGTTCGCATGTCCTGATTGCCTCCAACCGCATGAATAACCGAACCAGCACCTAGGAACAAACAAGCCTTGAAAAACGCGTGCGTCATCACATGAAAAATTGCTCCCGTATATGCACCAACGCCCAAACCTAAAACCATGTAACCTAATTGACTAACTGTCGAGTAAGCCAATACTTTTTTAATATCGTTTTGTTTCAATGCAATAGTAGCTGCGAAAATTGCAGTTGCTAGTCCTACTATCGCAACTATAGTTTGGGTAAATGGAGCTAAAGTGTACAATATATTACTACGACAAACCATGTAAATACCAGCCGTGACCATCGTCGCAGCATGTATCAAAGCTGAAACCGGAGTTGGGCCTGCCATCGCATCTGGAAGCCAAGTGTACAAAGGAATCTGCGCACTTTTACCGCAGGCTCCGACAAACAACAATAATGTTATAGCCGTAATATCTGTAGTCGTTAATCTATCTGTCAAAGAAAAAACCTCGTTATAGTTGAGTGTTCCCAATTTCGAAATAATCCAAAACATAGCCAACAGAAAACCAAGGTCTCCAATACGGTTCATCACAAATGCTTTCCGTGCCGCATAGTTGTAGTTGTTGTTTTTGAACCAAAATCCAATCAACAAATAAGAACAAAGTCCAACACCTTCCCAACCGATAAACATAATGACATAGTTCGCTCCCATCACCAATAATAGCATCGAGAACACAAACAGATTCAAATAGGCAAAGAACCTTCCGTAATGTTCGTTGGGTTCATCATGCATGTAAGCAGTCGAGTAGACATGTATCAGAAATCCAATACCTGTAATAATCAACAGAAAAATAGAAGACAACTGGTCAATCTGAAAAGCGAAAGGAATAGACAGCTTTCCAACCGATATAAAATTAAAATAGTTGATAGTGCTTCCGCCATTGCCTTTTACATCCAAAAACAATAGTATGCTCACTATAAAAGATGCCAATATAGCACCGCTTCCTACAATACCAATAGTAGGTTTGGATAAAGATTTTCTAAAAAGTCCGTTAATCAAAAATCCGGCTAACGGAAATAAGGGTACTAAGTATGCTAAATTCATAAATAAGCTTGTTCCCTATGAGGAAATTTAGTTTTTTAACCTGTTTAAAAAGTTCACGTCGATGGAATGTACGTTGCGGTACACCATCACGATTATCGCCAATCCCACACTTATCTCCGCCGCTGCTACAACCATGATAAAAAATACAAACAACTGCCCGTCAATTCCGGCATTTGCGACTGTCGGATGCAATGCTGCATGCATTTTGGAGAAAGCGACCAACAATAGATTTGCCGCGTTCAACATAATCTCAATACACATGAAAACGATAATCGCATTGCGGCGTATCAACACACCAACAACTCCAATACAAAACAGCGCAATGGCTAAACCTATGTAATACTGAATGGGCATTTTTAATGCTTAAAGCTTTTTTAAAAAATATGTTTGATTTGACTCTTGCGTTCTGCTTTCAGCTTTCCGCATTAAGCCTATAATTATTCCTCTTTCTTTCCGATTACAACCGCACCGACCATCGCACTCAAAAACAACACACTACATATCTCAAACGGAACGGCATACTCCGTGAACAATACTTTACCCAGATTTTCAACTAGTCCGATATCTCCGGTTTTTACTTCTGCTATTTTGCCACGCATGTCAATAGACGAGCGGACAACGGAAAGTAATATCCACAAAAGCAATCCGCCTGATATCACTCCTGTAAACTTCATCCAGACTTTCTTTTTCGGTTCGGCTGTTGCACTGAGGTTCATCAGCATGATGACGAAAAGAAACAGTACCATTATGGCTCCGGCATACACGATGATATTGACGATTGCCAAAAACTGAGCGTTCATCAATATATAGTGTCCGGATATGGCAAAAAATAAGCTAATCAGCCAAAGCACACTATACACCGGATTTTTACTAAAAATCACCATCAGTCCGCTTACCAAAGCCAGCACACTCAGTATCCAAAAAATTATTTCAGTTGCACTCATGTTCTTATTGCTAAATCAGTTTTTCCTTATAGTTCACACTTAAGCCTCTTCACCTTTTGCTTTGGCATATTCCTCTTTTTCCGTAACAGGATTGGGAATCAGCAAATCAGGTTTTCCGTACACGAATTTTTTTCTAGTATAGTTTGCCGGAGCGAAAGTCTCGGAAAGATAGACTGCATCTTTCGGACAAGCTTCCTCGCACAGACCGCAGAAAATGCACCGCAACATGTTGATTTCATATTTGGCAGCATACTTCTCTTCTCTGTAAAGATTTTCTTCGCCAGGAAGTCTTTCCGCAGCTTCCATTGTGATGGCTTCCGCAGGGCAAGCAACAGCACACAATCCGCACGCAGTACAGCGTTAACGTCCTTCTTCGTCCCTATTCAATACATGCAATCCACGAAAAACAGGGCTAAATGGACGTTTTTGTTCAGGGTAACTGAACGTAGCTTTTTTCTTGAAAAAATGGGATATCGTAATACCCATACCTTTCAATATAGGCAAATACAGTCGCTCCGAAACCGTCATCGGACTTCTGTCTACCTGCTGGGCTCTATTTGTTAAAGATTGCATATCCGTCAATAATTTAAAATTCTCTTCGTTCCAATAGGTTTTACTTGTGTAACCACAATATCACTGCGGCCGTTACCAACATATTGATTAATGCCAAAGGCAACAATTTTTTCCAACCCAGATTCATCAATTGGTCATAGCGGAAACGCGGAATAGTCCAGCGAACCCACATGAACAAAAAGATGAAAAACACCACTTTTGCCATCAAGGCAATGATGCCCAAAATAGCGGCCGTATTCGGATTCAATTTGCTCTCATCCAAAAAAGGAATATCATAACCACCAAAAAACAAAGTCACAATTACCGCGCTGCTGATTAACATATTGATATATTCCGCAAAAAGGTAAAATCCCAATTTCATGGAAGAATATTCCTGATGGTACCCCATGTTCAATTCGTTTTCCGCTTCCGCCAAGTCAAACGGCGTACGGTTACACTCCGCAAATGCGCAAATCAGGAAAATAACAAAACCCAAAGGTTGGTACACAATATTCCACAGATGACCAGACGACATCTGCTGTTCCACTTTATCTTTCAAACTCAAAGAACCGCTCAACATAATCAAGGTAATCATACAGATTCCCATAGGAAGTTCGTAGCTGATAACCTGTGATGCGCCACGTAATGCAGCCAATAAGGAAAACTTGTTATTGGATGCCCAGCCGCCAATCATGATACCGTAAACACCCATTCCCACTACACCAAATACATACAAAACCCCAATATTGATATCCGCTATCTGCAATGAAATAATCCTACCACCAATCTCAATATGATTGCCCCAGGGAACTACCGCACTCGTCATCAAGGCTGCACTCATCGCAATAGTTGGTCCCAATATGAACAACCACTTGTTGGCCAATACAGGAATGACATCTTCCTTGAAAAAGAATTTGGCTCCATCCGCCAACGGTTGCAACAACCCAAAAGGACCCGCACGGTTAGGACCGAGACGGTCTTGCATGAACGCTGCCACTTTTCGTTCCGCATAAGTGGAATACAACGCAACCACCAAACTGCCCAAAACCACAACAGCGATTAGCACCAGTTTTTCAATTATTAAACTCCAATCTATCGTTAAAAGCGTCATTTGCATGGAAAGAATGATGAACAATATTTTTATTTCTAGTCTTGAAAATTCGTGGAATGAGCAGGTCCATCAATCAAACTCAAGTCCCTATTGGGTTTGTTTACTTCGCTCACATCATGGATATTCATCAACAATTTCGGGTCACGTCCCATCACTTCAGGCAAGGTTTCCTGCGGTTTGACCGTTCCGACATCACCTTGATAGTGCCCTTGCGAAATCACGGAATGCCTGTCAATATCGCTCGGACCTTCTATCACCCAATCGTTAATGTCTTTTTTCTCGAAACGGCATTCGTTGCAAATCCAGTCTTCCACTTCGCCCCATTGGTCTTTTCTCGCCGTCACGCGGAAAACTTCATTTCCCCGAGTCCAAACCCTTGCTTTTCCGCTACAAGTCGGACAGTCACGATGTGCATCCATCGGTTTCAGAAACCAAACACGGTTTTTGAAACGGAAAGTTTTGTCTGTCAATGCGCCTACTGGACAGACATCGATTACGTTTCCTATAAATTCGTTATCCAGATTTTTTTCAATAAATGTAGCAATCTCCGCATGTTCACCTCTGTCCAATACACCGTGGCAACGTTTTTCCGTCAATTGGTCTGCTGTGAATACACACCTGTAACACAGGATACAGCGATTCATGTGCAACTGTATATTGGGTCCCAAATCATGTTTTTCAAATGTGCGACGAGGAAAATCGTTACGTGTACCTTCCTTACCGTGCTCATATCCCAAATCCTGCAAATGGCACTCTCCTGCCTGGTCGCAGACCGGACAATCCAACGGATGATTCAATAACAGAAATTCTACTACACCGGCACGTCCATCTTTTACTTTATCGGAAGTAATGTTTTTGACTTCCATGCCATCCATTACACCTGTACGGCAACTAGCAACCAGTTTGGGCATTGGGCGCGGGTCTTTTTCAGAACCCTTGCTTACCTCTACCAAACAAGTACGACACTTACCCCCGCTCCCCTTCAGCTTGCTATAATAGCACATTGCGGGAGGAGTGACATCACCACCGATTTTGCGTGCCGCTTCCAATATAGTCGTACCAGCAGGCACTTCTATTGTGATATTGTCTATCGTTACTTTTATGTTAGGTATGTCTGCCATGCATTAAAAATTAAAAGTCAAAAACAAAAAGCCCAGAGCTATTAAGCTACCACCTCTCTTGCATCTGCATAATGTGCCAATCCAAAATTTCTAACCTGTGATTCTTCTGGATTTTCCACATGCCATTCAAACTCATCCCTGAAATGCCTTATTGCCGCTGCGACTGGCCAAGCCGCTGCATCACCTAAAGGACAAATCGTATTTCCTTCAATCCTTCGTTGTACATCCCACAATAAATCGATGTCATCCTTTTTACCTTTTCCGTACTCTATATTTTTCAAAATGCGGTACATCCAACCCGTACCCTCACGGCAAGGGCTGCACTGACCACAGCTTTCATGCATATAAAAATGTGCTAAAGTCATCGTGTGGCGTACGACACACTGGTCTTCGTCCAATACGATAAATCCACCCGAGCCTAACATTGTCCCCGTCTGAAAACCGCCATCAGAAAGACTTTCGTAGTTCATGAAGCGAGTTTCCCCTTTGGATGTTTTAAATAACAAATTAGCAGGAAGTATGGGAACGGATGAACCTCCCGGAATACAAGCTTTCAATCTTTTTCCGTTAGGAATGCCGCCACACCATTCATCACTCATGATAAACTCTTCCACAGACAAATCAAAAGGAATTTCGAAAACGCCTGGTTTATTGATATTGCCGCAAGCCGAAATCAATTTTGTGCCCGTACTTCTTCCTACTCCGATTTTGCCATATTCCTCTCCACCCATATTGATAACAGGAACGACCGTAGCAATCGTTTCAACATTGTTGACAACAGTTGGTCTCATCCACAAACCTTGTACGGCAGGAAAAGGCGGTTTGATACGAGGATTGCCACGCTTGCCTTCCAATGATTCAATAAGAGCCGTTTCTTCTCCGCAGATATACGCGCCAGCACCACGCTGTACGTAAATCTCACAATCAAAACCAGAACCTAAAATATTTTTTCCCAACCAGCCATTTGCCCTTGCTTCATCAATAGCCTGTTCGAGAATATC
>JAATFC010000147.1 GCA_015655435.1 Chitinophagales bacterium
ACGTCCTATTAGTAAATCTAAAATATATAAAGACAACTTTCCATTCGAAGTTACCATTATTGACACTTTTCCAAATGTATTACAAGGTCGTTTTTTCGAGATAACATTTTCTTCATTGGTAGATATAAACATTGACCAAAAAATAAGCAGGTCCACTACCAATAATTTTCGTAGCAAAATAGGTGTTCCAATTAAGACATCAGCCGCTACCTTTATCATCAATTTAAAACCAGCACTGAAACCAGAGAAAGGCGCTAAATATGCATTTTCTATCAATCTTGAAAAATATGCAACAAGGACATATTTGACACAACTTACGGCATCTCTTGCTAACAAACAAGCTAGTGGAATAAATCTTTCATTGCTTACTCCTGTTCCAGAAAAGGGTGTTGACATACTCAATACATTCATACGGGAATATATAGCCAATAATTTGTCGCAAAAAAATGCATTTGCGGATAGCACCATCAAATTTATTGAAAGCAGGTTAAGTATAGTAAACAGCGAGCTGAGTGGTTCGGAAAAGGACTTGGCAAACTTCAAACAATCTAATGGCATCGCGGATCTTTCTGCCCAGTCCAAAGCAATGATTGAATCAAATGCGGATATAGTCCAACAACTAAATACTGCAGACGTAAAGGATCAAGTGGTAAAAAACATGATTCAATATGTAGAACACAGCAAGACAACCCACCAAATAGTACCCTCGCTAATAACATCACCGGACCCCACTTTTTTGGCATTACTACAGAGTTACAATCAATTACTAGGACAGAGAAATCGGTTTCTATCTCTGAATACGGAGTCCAATCCAGGAATGGAAAGTATTAATAATCAGGTTGAAGAAGCTAGGTTAGCACTTCTTCATAACCTTCAAAATATGCAAAGTGCATTGTCTTTAAGCAAAAACAAGATTGAACAGCAAAATCAATCCTTAAAAAACTATATTTATAATGCTCCCGAAAAAGAAAGACTTTTCATCAACCTTAGTCGGCAACAAGAAATAAAACAGGCACTCTATTTGTATCTTTTGCAACGGCGAGAAGAAATGGCCATAACTAAATCTTCAAATATTGCTGCAGCAAGAGTTATAGACAACCCAGAAGCGAATGATACCCCTGTCTCCCCGAAAAGTTCTATAGTCCTAGCTATTGCGTTCTTGCTTGGAGCTATATTGCCATATGGATTTATAATGCTCATAAACTTGCTAGACAGGAAAATTAAAAGCATTCAGGACATAACAAATATTACACATATTGACCCAATTGGACTCATTAGCCATATAAAGGATCCGGGACCAATTGATTTCATTAAAGAAACCAGGACCATCAAGGCTGAACAATTCAGGACGTTAAGGACCAATGTACAATTCACGCTTACCTCAGAAGCGTCAGTCATAGCCAAGACCATTTTGTTCTCTTCAAGTATGAGCGGTGAGGGGAAATCTTACATATCCTTAAACCTAGCCAGATCTCTGGCATCATTGGGAAAAAAGGTGATAATCATAGATTTGGATCTAAGAAAACCCAAGTTGGCTCAGAATCTCGGAATTCAAAATAACGCTAATTCAGGAGTAAGTAGCTATCTGATTACAAACCAAATGGATTCTGACGATATCATTGTCCATACCGATACACCTAATTTTGACATAGCCCTTTCTGGGCCTATACCTCCTAATCCGACGGAACTTCTACAAAGTAACCGGCTTGCAGGTCTTATCAACAAAATAAAAGAACAGTACGATTACGTCGTATTGGATGCTCCTCCTATGGGGCTGGTTAGTGATGCATTGCTGTTAACTAAGTTTGCTGACAGCATCATGTACGTAGTAAGAGAAAACTACACATATAAGAAACAATTAGGAATAATAGACGATATCAAGAGAAAAAGTAAAAATTCAAGCGTATACGTCATACTCAATGATGTACAGAACAAAACATCTGACAGGTATGGCTATGGTTACGGTTACGGTTACGGCTATGGTTACGGACATGAAAAAAAGCTTAATTTTTTCCAACGTGTAATCAATCTACTTAGAGGATATGGTAATTAAGAAAATCTGTTGTATAGGAGCAGGATATGTAGGTACACCAACCATGTCGGTTATTGCGTCTAAATGCCCAGACATTCAGATTACAGTCGTTGACGTCAATGAGCGTAAGATAAATGCATGGAATGGTATTGAAGACAGCGAGTTAC
>JAATFC010000135.1 GCA_015655435.1 Chitinophagales bacterium
AAATCACTCCAAGAACTCTCCCCGCCACCACAAGCGGGGCGCAAAGATAACTCATTTAATCGGAACAGGCAAACGTTTGAAGAAGTTTTAAGTAAATTATTTCTCAAAGGAGTTCCCGCGAAGCGTGGGGAGGGCCAGCAGCAGGCCACAAACAAACAAAACTCCCCCCACCAAATACGGCATCCCAGGAAAACTGAATGGCGCAGTTGCTTTGGAGAAATAAGCAAAAAGATTATTCATAATCAATGGACCCAATATGGAAGTCAGACTCATCAAACTGGTTAACCCGCCCTGTAACTCACCTTGTTGTTCCGGTGCAACTTGAGAAGATATGACACTTTGGAGAGCTGGTCCCGCAATCCCACCCAAACAGTACAATGGAATAATGCAATACATCATCCAACTATGACTAGCAAAACCAAACAATACCATACCCATTATATATAATATCAAACCGTATATTATTGACTTGGCCTCGCCCAATAATGGAATTGTTTTTCTTATCAAGAAACCTTGTACAAACATGACCAATACGCCAATCAGTCCCAAAGACAAACCAACCCGTTGCTCCGTCCACTGGAATTTGAACATAGTATAATAGGTCCATGTAGATTGCACAGCGTGTGATCCTAGATAAAGCAATGTCAATGTAGTAATCAGTCCTGCTATGACCGGATATTTTTTCAACTGAAGCAAAGAGCCTATTGGATTGGCACGTTTCCATTCAAATTTACGTCTATTGGATGCAGGTAACGATTCAGGTAAAACAAAATAGCCATAGACAAAATTTACAAATGCCAGTATTGCAGCTATTTTAAACGGAACCCTTGCTCCGAATTTTGCAAAATAACCGCCTATCACAGGTCCAATAACAAACCCCAAACCAAACGCTACACCTATTAAACCAAAATTCTGTGCTCGTTTTTCTGGTGCACTTACGTCCGCAATATAGGCGGACGCCGTCGTAAAACTAGCCCCGGCAATACCCGCTAAAGCACGTCCGACAAACAACCAAGCCAAAGTCGGTGCATAGGCTTGAAAAAGATAATCGATAGCCATACCCACCAATGAAAAGAGCAATATTGGTCGCCTACCGAAACGGTCACTCAACCCGCCCAATATCGGCGAAAAGAGGAACTGCATCACCGCATACGCAAAAATGAGCCAGCCTCCATACACAGAAGCCCTATCAATGCCTTCATGCGTCAATTCTTCAATCAGTTTGGGAACCACAGGAATGATGATGGCGATGCCAATGACATCAATCAACAAGGTTAGGAAAATAAACCCGATGGCGTTTTTGCCCGTTCGTATAGTTGACATAAAATAGGTTTCGGTAAAGGGCGATAAAAATAATCCTTTCTTTTAGACTAAAGAAAGATGGTTGTCGGAAATGCGACTTTTTTCAAAAAAAGACCTTTGGCTGGAGCGGAAAAATCAGCCACGGAACAATCTTTGGCAGCAATAATATTGTTAAAATCATCCAAAGTAAATGTTCCTCTACCAACCTTCAACATGGTTGCCACCAGCGCACGCACCATTCCACGCAGAAAACGATTAGACTCAACCGTAAAAAAAATACCATTTTCATGTATTGCCCATTCCGCTTTGTGAATCGTGCAGATATGCGTGTGCACCTGCGTATTCCTTTTGGAAAAAGAAGAAAAATCGTGGGTTCCTATAAGCCTGTCCGCCGCTAACTGCAATTTTTCAAAATCCATTTTGAACGGATAATGCCAGGCTATTTCTTGTTGAAACGGGTCTTTTTTGAAATAGATATTGTATTGGTATTCTCGGTATAGAGCATCGAAACGCGAGTGTGCATTTTCTTTTACAGGGCGAATACTTTTGACAACAATGTCGTGCGAAAGTATTGAATTGAGATTGTAGATATTTTTATCCGTGATTTCTTTTTCAGAATCGAAATGAAAATAATTTTGATAGGCATGTACTCCTGCATCTGTGCGAGAAGAACCTGTCAATCCAATATGCTCCCGAAAATACAGTTCCAAAGCCTTTTCCACTTCGCCCTGTATAGTAAGTCCTTTGTTCTGAATCTGAAACCCATAGAAATGCGTCCCCTTATAACTTACTTCGAGAAAATACCTCATATTGGATGAACGTAATTTGCCGAATTAACGACCGCTTATTAAACTTTCGAACTGGGACTTATAATTTTTGTCCAAAAGTTGGTCTTCCAAGGTCTTGAACTGGCTACCGTCATACACATTGGGATAAAGGATGCGGTACAATGCAAAACGACCGTTGTCCGAAATCAACAACCCACCTAGTTCCTTAATCTGTGCCGTATAGATACATTTAGTGTCAATATACTTTCTAGCAACGGCAATCATTTCTTCGTCGCTGCTTTTAGCTATCATTTTCTTGCGGAGTTTTTCCATGTCCTTGTCAGAAACCATACTGCTGCAGGAACTATTGAAAATCTCTTTTGAACTTGTTGTTTTGGTTTCGTTATTGTCCTCTTTAACTACGTCTGCATTTTTCTTCTTTTCGGATTTTGCAGCTTCTTTAGTGCTATCGTCGGAATCAGAAAACAAGCTCAGGTCTTTGTTTTTTTCTGTCTTGGACGCATCTCCTTTGTAGAATGGATTGTCCGTTGTTTTCCTGCTGTCCACTTCCTGTTTCAAAGCGGCTTTCTCCGGAGAAACGTTTTCCGTATTGGCAGCAGTTGCCGTCTCATCCCCGTCTTCCAATATACTCTTTTTGCTATCTCCAGGGAAAAATGCATTGACCGTGTCAACTTTCTCTCCAGAAGTCACGACAAACGCCAACGAAACACCTCGTCTATCACTACGTTCGCCAACTTTTACAATACTTTGTGTAGCGCTTCTCGCAGCAGCAGATTCATAAGATTCATTACTGGAATCGTCTTTAGGTTTCTTTGTTTCACCGCTATCAGTCGTTGCAGCAACAGCACCCTGGTTATTTCTGTTTTTTCCTTTTTTCGGAGTTGGAGCCGTCGTTGCTATATTGCTTTTGTCAGGCATTGTCGCTTTCGCGGCATTTTCCGTATCTGTTTTCT
>JAATFC010000319.1 GCA_015655435.1 Chitinophagales bacterium
ATGAATATTTGGAGCATCACAGAAACCCTAATGATAATAATACAAGCAACTTCATAATTGAGGATTGATTAGTTATATAGGGGCAGACTTTCAGTCTGCTTTATGGAAACTATGAACTTTAAGTTCATAGTGGTTTATTTGCGTATAGACAATATCCTACTCGAACGTAAAAAACAATGGCTGAAACGTATAGATAGGGTGCTGAAAAACAAAATTATTTCTTGTATTCAATAAGCCTTGACGAAAGACTGTTTTTGCTATGTAGCGAGATGCTGTTCCTGTATTGGAGGATTATCTGTCCAGCCATTTTTTGAATTCTGCTACTTTGTTTTTGCTGATAATAACGGAATCGGGAGTTGTGGGTTGAATGGTGATTTCCAACTGATTTTTGCCATACATCAAGATGGATTTTATGGCGTTTACGTTGATGATATATTGGCGGTTGGCTCGGTAGAAAACCTCATTGTCCAATTGTTTCATCAAGTCGTCCAAACTGCCATTGATGCTGTATTGCTGATTGAGAAAGGTGTGAAGTAATATCGTATTTTCATCCAGGTATATCCACGCAATGTCTTGAGTCTCTACTGTGATAATTTCATTTTTTTCATAAGCTATGATGCGTTTACGTGTTTTTTCTTCCACTACATCTTTCAATTCTGTTTTGTTCTTAGAACTTTCCTGCAATTCCCGCAGATGGGCATTGATTTGTGAGAGACTGTTCACTTCCAGATTGAGGGACGTGATTTGAGATTCAGTGATTTGTTCATATTTTCTGTATATCAACCGTATCAGAACATAGCACAATCCTACAACGAAAAACATCATGAGTAAAGTTCCAAGCAGAAAACGACGATACAAGTCATTCAGTTCGTTTTGCAATACACCAAGATTGGCATGTGTGGCGACCATCCAGTCCGTCCCGCTGACAGGATAGATATTCACAATTTCGGAACTTCGATGTTTTTCGGCGGGGAAATTTCGGACGCCACCGTTCGCTTTTCCTTTTTGCAAAAGGTAGCTAAATGGCATATCATCTCCATTCTTTAAAATCATGGAATTGCCTATTTCTATTTTTTGCCCTATCAACGCCGGATTTGGATGGCACAGTTCAATTCCTTTTTGATTATACATACATATATATTCACTCTGTATGTCGGTATTCAAAATGCTCTGCTGCAGATTGTCTATTACTTTTTGCTGTGTAAGCCCGCTTTGTAGCTGCTGTTCGAGCAGCCTTCCGACTTCCCGGCTTTCACGTTGACCAGATTCCATTTTGCCGTTCCAAAGCGCCTCTTTCGCTGAATTGTAGAAATAACGGAAAGACAGCGCTCCCACGATGAGAACAACCGTGCTGATGCCAGCCAATGTCCAGATATAGAGCCGTACTTTTTTCATTCTTCAAAAGGCTAAAATTAAAGGGAATGTTTTAAAAATGACAATTTGATTAATCATGGATGAGATTTTTGATTTTTGATGCTCCCTTTCAATGCGGATAATTCGCTTTTACAGCAAAAAAAATCCCTTTCGGCTTCTATATGTAACGCAACTATTTGTTTGTCAATAGGTTTGCATCTTAATAAATGGAAAGCAGACAATGAAAAAATGGAGCGTTATATTGGTTGTATTGGTGACGATTTTTGGAATTGCGCAGCTTATTCGTCCAAAGGAGATTTCGAATAGACCTTTGTCGGATTTGAAAAATGTCCCCAAAGACGTGAATGATGTCCTGAGAAGCAGTTGTTTTGATTGCCATTCTTCCGAAACCAATCTAAAATGGTTTGACCGGATTACCCCAGCCAATTTTTTGGTAAACGGACATGTTCTGGCGGGAAGAAAGGCATTGGATTTTTCCGGTTGGGATACATTGACAACGTCCCAGCAGAACAATATCCTGTCCTATGCGCTCAACAAGATTTTGGAAGGGGAGATGCCTTTGCCATCCTATAGCTTCATTCATCGAGACTCGAAACTCAGCCCTAAGGATATTAATCTACTCAAACAATTTCTTCTATCCAGAACTCCCCGAAAAGTAAGCGATACGGCTCAGTTGCAGCAGTCCAATATAAGTTTTGAGCAATTGCAACAAAATAAAGCAAAGCATATTGGCAAACAAGTAGTATTCGCTCCCAATGGTATTGCTTATATCTCGGATTACCGCAACTGGCACGCCATTAGTAGTTCCGATAGATTTGACAACGGTACGATGCGGATTATCTTTGCCAATGATATTGCTGTCAAGGCTATACAAAACAAACAAACAAATCCATGGCCTGATGATGCTGTTTTTGCCAAAACGGCTTGGAAACAACAAGTGAATGCGGATGGAAGTGTAACCACAGGCGCATTTGTCCAAGTGGAATTTATGATAAAGGACAGCCATAAATACGCTAAAACCAAAGGTTGGGGCTGGGCTCGTTGGCGTGGCAATGACTTGCAACCTTATGGAAAGGATGCCTTGTTTACCGCAGAATGTATTTCCTGTCATCAACCGGTTGAAAACAATGATTTCGTATTTACCCAACCGCTCAATCTTCATTCACTTATCGCTCAATCAAAGTAATCATGAAAAATAAATTGTTTTATATCGGTTTATCGTTCCTCATTTTTGTCACATCAAGTTGTCTCTCTGACCATAAAATCAGACTCAATGACGAAGTGTCCGTCCAAGCAAGTGATGATTTACCTGAAAACCCATTATTACTTCATCCTATAACCAGCAGCATACAGCCGAAAGATAGCGCTATGTCCACGCTATATGCTAACGATGTGGCGTTTGATTATGCGTCGGAACATTCGGATGCGCATTATCCAATAGGAAGCGAACTGTATGAAGTGACTTGGAAACAACAACCGGACGAACAATGGTTTGGAGCAAATATTCCCAAGAAAATATTGCAAGTGGAACGCGTGAGTATTGGCTCTGATAATGCATCCGTTTATACGTTGTATTCCGGTCGGCCATTGAAAAGTGTAAATACCGATAACCATTCCGATAGGATTGTCCATATCGTTTCCCAGCGAATGGCTATGGTGCCGTAGATTATTTGTAAGAATTTATTTAGTGCGACATCTATTCATTCAATTGTTAATGTCTCATTTATTGAAAGCCAATTTCGTAGGGAAAAATTCCTCTTTGACCGTTAAAAATTCCCTTTTAAGGAGTTGGTTGCACTTTTCGACTTTATAGCTAGGTAATTTTGTAAAAGAAAAATCAAATATCATGTATCAATCCAATATAAGAAGTCTGCTGTGGACGCTGCTGTTTTTAGGTTCGACCAATTGGGGCTGTGCTCAGTCTGACACTCAAGTAGAAAAATCAAAAACCTTTAAGATGATGGAAAATAACAATCAAACAAATCAATCCATTTCCAAAAACATAGATACCGCAACATTTGCCGCAGGCTGTTTCTGGTGCGTAGAGGCACAGTTCAAAGAATTAAAAGGTGTTATTTCCGTCACGTCCGGTTTTAGTGGAGGATATGTTGCCAATCCGAGTTACAAGGAAGTTTGTACAGGTATGACCGGTCATGCCGAAGCATGTAACATAGTGTATGACCCTAACTTAATTTCGTATGACCAGTTATTGGCAGCATTCTTTGTCGCACACGATCCTACGCAGCTCAACCGTCAGGGCAATGATGTCGGAACGCAATATCGTTCGGCTATATTTTACCACGATGCGGAACAGGAAAAATTAGCACACTATTATATCCAAAAACTGAATGAAGAAAAAGCCTATCCCAATCCAATCGTGACGGAAGTGACGGCGTATGCGGAATTTTACAAAGCGGAAGATTCTCATCAGGATTATTTTGCCAATAATGGCGGACAACCATATTGCCAATTGGTTATCAAACCTGAAGTGGACAAGTTTAAAAAAGTATTTAAAGACAAGTTGAAATAATAGTTATATGAAAACCATTTTATCCATACTGGCATTGGCGTGCACGTTGTTATCTTGTACGACCAATGCACAAAAAAATGAAGATGCCATGAAAGATCATAGTAAGAATCCGTATTATTCCAGGACAGACACGAAAACGATAAACGTAACCAACGATGAATGGAAAAAAATCCTTTCACCGGAATTATATGAAGTAGCTAGAGAGAAAGGAACCGAGCGCGCATTTACCGGGAAATATTGGGACAGCGAAACGAAGGGAACCTATTATTGTGCAGTTTGCGGTAACAAGCTGTTTCGTTCCGATGCCAAATTTTCCAGTAGTTGCGGTTGGCCCAGTTTCTTTGAACCCGACAGAAAAAATAGTGTGATTTATCTGGAAGACCATTCCTATGGAATGGAAAGGATAGAGGTGGAATGTGCAAGATGCCATTCGCATCTCGGTCACATTTTCGATGACGGTCCTGCACCGACTCACAAAAGATATTGCATGAATTCTATTTGTCTGGATTTCGAACCTGACAAATAGAATGGTGATTATTTTTAGAAAGATAAATGTTTTTCAGTTTAAATAAAAGAGCGGAGAGAGAGGGATTCGAACCCTCGGTACAGTTGCCCATACAACGGTTTTCGAGACCGTCCCATTCGACCGCTCTGGCATCTCTCCGAGACGGCGAAGTTAATGTTTTCGGAAAAATAAAATCATAAAAAAGTCTATTGCAAAGAAGAAGTTTTCGACAATTGTGATAAGATGTCTTTGGCTCTTGCATTGTTGGGGTCGATAGTTAAGATGTTTTGATATTCTTTGGCAGCCTGTTTATAGTCCTTTTTTGCATTGGTATAGTATTGCCCCAATAGGTCGTAATAGTGGATAAGTTTGCTTTTGTTTTTTGTTTTGTCTTTTTCCAAAAAAGCAACATAATTATCTATGGGCTGTGATGCTTTTTGTATAGAAGAATCAACGCTGATAGCAATTTTTGCTAAACCAAAATATCCAAATTCCTTGTCCGGGTTTTGCCCAATATAAATAGTGAAAGCACTGTCAATAAAACTATATTCTTGTCGATTTTTAAATACAGGAATAGCTTTTACGGCTGCTGCACATAGTTGCGGAAGTGCTGTTTTAGACTTGTATTCTTGTTGTGTGTTGGGTACTACTTGGTATTTCTTTTTTGTCCAAAAATAAGTATTGATGGAATCTTTTTCGGTAGTGTAGATTGCTGTCAAACTATCCGCAGACGCTACTCTATTTTCAAATGAAGTATCCGTGTCGAATGCTTTTGTGTAGAAGTATTTGGATGAATCGGGAATCCTTCTATAAGCTTGTGCTGCTATACTATATGTATTGGAAATTAAAGTACTAGTAGGTGTGTTATGTAGGTATGAAGAAATGGCTTTTTGGGCATTTGTGTTGTCGCCTTTTTTCAATAAAACGTAAGCCAGATAGTATTGTCCTTTGGTGTCGTTCTCTATTAAGGAAATATATTTTTTTATTTGGACTTCCGCAGTACTGTAATCGTTGTTTGATAAGGCATTTTTAAACGTAAAAAGATATGTGGGTACATAGTTCGCATCCGCTTCTAGCGCTTTCTGAAAAGCGGTATTGCTTTGGGATGTATTCCCTTGATTTTCATATATTTTTCCTAACTCATACAATGCTTTTGCATAATGTGGGTCTTGTTTTGTAGCTTCCAATAAGGCCTCAATAGCGGCTTGCGTACTGCCGGGTATTTTAAGATAATTACGGGCTAGATTATAATTTATATCAGGATTTTTAGCATCTATAGTCTGTGCATTTTTCAGTAGTTCGACAGCATAGGCAGGGTCGCCGATATTGGATTCACCAATAGCATTGGCACGACCAATTGCGTTCAATATTCCCGGATTGTTTTTAGATGATAATACGGCTTGGTCAAATTTTTGTTTTGCAGATGCTATATTATTGTTTTCCCATAAGTCAATTTCTCCCATCCCGACTAGCAAATACGGTTCGTTGAACATGCGGCTAAGCCCTGATTGGTAAAGGTTTTTAGCTTTTTCAATGCGGTCTTTTTGTGCTATAGTGGGGTTTTGCAGATAAACTTGCCCAAGCCAATACACCGCTTTGCCATCTTTAGGGTTAGTATTGCTTATTTTTTCCAGAATGGATTGAGCTTGTGTGTATCTCTGATAATACAATGCTTGAATACCGTCTTCAGTTTTTTGTGCAGAAACGGCATTCGTTAAAAAGCTAACTATCAAAATGGTTAAAACTAGTTTTTTCATATTGGTAGTTTTTTCGAGGAGAAATAACTTATTTCAGATTGACCTGGCGTACATTGAACGACATGACCGTAGGCATCAACATAGCTCTTTTGAAAATAAGTTGCCCTCTTTCGGATTGTATAAAATTATAGAAACCCGTTGCCAATGAAGGGTCACGGTCTTTGATAATCGGAATCACCGGACGGAACATCGGATATTGCATATTGGTAATCGTCGCCTGTGAAGGTCGTGCGTAGATATTGGATGCACAAGTTTTGCATTCTATCAGAGCGGTTTTCAACTTGCTGTCGTAGTAGGAATTACTGGAATCTTGAATCTGTGCAAACCATGAATACCCGATAAAACCAATGGCATTGCTGTTGTTCGCAACTGCATCCAATACGCCTTTTGTATTGCCGGTGGAGCTGACATCCGAACCAAATTCCTTGCCTTTCAAAACAGAATCCATCAAATAACGAACCGTACTGGTTGCCTTGCTTCCGTCCATGATGACTGTTTTTCCTTTAGTCGTACCCGTCAATATGTTTTGCAATTGACTATAAGTAAATATGCTGTCCGAGGATTGCTTGTTTACCAATACGGCAACTGCATCAAACGCAATCACTTCAAACCTTGGCGCTGAACCCAACTGTGATTTATAGGCGTTTGATTCTGCGCTGTCTAATCCGCGTGCAACTATAATCAAACGTGTCCCGTCGTTTTGGAAATCCTTGAAACACTCGACTTCCGGTTTGTATTCGGCAATGATATGTGCGTTGGGATAGGTAGCCTGATACATCTGTATTTGCTGGTCGATTACCGGGCGGAAAGTCTCATCTACACTGATTTTTATCGTTCCTTTGTCTGGCGATGTTATAGTCGTGTCAACTATAACTCTTTTGTCTTTCGTCTTGTTTTTGCAAGCATGCAGACAAAGGACAAATGCAATGCCCGATACCGGAATTAAGAAGCGCGTATATTTTTTAATAGGATTCAAGTCGGAAAAATATAGTTGTGAAAAAAATTAATAATCTTTTCTGATGGCACGGTAAAGTCTGAAACCTCCATAAAGTAAGCACAATCCGCCAAACATATAACGCATGAGTGGCTCGACACTCAATACGAGTTGACGTGTCAACGATATGTGTTCGCCCACTAACAAAAGAAAAGCCATCGCCAATATCAGCGTTGCCATCGTAAAATCCCTCATCGTTCTGAATAGGAGATAACCACGGCGGTCGCTCTGTCTTTGATGTTCTAGTTGTTTTCTATTTTCGGTAAGTTTATTATCCATGTTTACAAATCAAAACTGAAAAAAACAATCCACTATAAAGATGCAATTGTGTCTGATTTTTCATATTGGGAAATGATTTTTCCTGATACTTTTTTACTTGTGAAGCTATTGCCTATGAATGTCGTTACAATATTTCGTCCAAACTTTCTGCCATTGCCAATATCGTTTTGTCCAGATCCTCATACGTCAATGCGTTGCTCAAGAACCAGCATTCGTATTGGGAAGCTGGCAGGTAAATGCCTCTTTTTAACAACGCATGGAAGAATTTAGAGAAAGTCGTTTGATCCGATTTGGCAGAAGTGGCAAAATCGACAACCGGTTCGCTATTGAAAAACAAACTCATCATGCTTTGTTTTTGGTTGACCTGTACCGGAACATTTCTTTCGCCAAAGACGCGCAAAATACCCTCTTTCAGATAGACTGCCTTTTCATTGAGTTGTTCGTAATATTCCGGATGTTCGTTCAGTTCTTTCAACAAAGTGTAGCCAGCGACCATCGCCAATGGATTGCCACTCAATGTTCCTGCCTGATACACGTTGCCCAAAGGGGCAATATGCGACATGATTTCATGACGTCCGGCAAATGCTCCAACTGGAAGTCCCGCTCCGATTACTTTTCCAAATGTCGTAATGTCTGCTCTGATTAAATAACGCTCTTGCGCCCCGCCTTTCGCCTGTCGGAATCCGGTCATCACCTCGTCAAAAATCAGCAACGCATTTTCTTCGTCACAGATTTTTCTCAATCCTTCCAAAAAACCTTCTTTTGGCAAAACACAACCCATATTGCCAGCAACAGGCTCGACAATAATCGCAGCGATTTCGTTCGGATTTTGTTTGAATAATTGTCTGACTGCCTCCAAGTCGTTGTATGGTGCAATCAATGTATCATTGCTTGTTCCGGCTGTTACGCCCGGAACTTGTTGGATATTCAATGTAGCGACACCGCTGCCTGCATTGACCAAAAACATATCGGCATGACCATGGTAGCAACCGTCAAATTTGATGAATTTGTTACGTCCGGTATAGCCGCGCGCCAGTAGGATGGCACTCATGCAGGCTTCCGTACCGCTGTTGACCATTCGGATGAGGTCAATATCGGGAACCATAGACTTGATAAGTTCCGCGATTTCGGTTTCCAATACGGTCGGAGCACCGAAAGAAGTCGAAAACGCTGCCTTTTTCTGTACAGCTTCGATTACGGGTTCGTAAGCATGTCCCAATATCATCGGTCCCCATGAACCCACGAAGTCGATATATTTGTTTCCATCCACATCATACAAATAAGCGCCTTTGGCTTTTTCCAGAAAAATCGGTGTTCCGCCCACGTTTTTAAAGGCTCTCACAGGAGAATTGACGCCGGCGGGAATACTTTTTTGTGCTCTTTCAAAGGCCGATTTGCTGGATTCGTATGTGTACATGTTTCAAAAATATAGGGGCGAAGTTACTATCCAAAGCCCTAAAACGAAAAGAATAAAAGATTTCGGTTTTCTTTAAGGCATTAATCGTTGTGCAATCAGTATCTTGCGCTATCGAAATACCAAGGTTTAACGCTTATTTATATTGACTGCGTTAAACTTATGATGGTAAGACGATTCCTATTTACATAAGAAAAGTATTAACAATGAAATTACGCTCAATAGTACAGGTTCTGGCAGTTTTTATATTTCCCATAACTGCGATGGCACAGGACGAAATGCAATTCAGAATCGAAGGTAAACTGGACAATATTACCAAACAGCCTGACCGCATATTGTTGTATTATCCTTATCGGGAACAAAACTATATGGATAGCGTGGATGTAAAGGGTAGCAAATACAGATTTGACGGTATGATTTCCGGTCCTGTGCGTGCTGATATGTACATCCGCTACAAAAACAGCGATGGGAAAACAGATATGTCAAATGATGTGTTGACTGTTTTCCTACAGCCCGGCAATATAACTATTACCAGCAGCGGCACGTTTGCCAATTCGACAGTTACGGGTTCAAGGGCTAATGATGAATTCAAAAAAATACAACAGGCGGCAGTTCCTTACCAAACGCAGGTTGCGCCTCTGATGGAGCAGTATAAAACTTATGCTCAGGAAAAAAACAAAGCAGGTCAACAGCAGGTCAACAGCCAGATTGCTGAAATAAAGAAGAAAATGATGGCGGATATTTATGGCAATTATGTCAAACAAAATCCAAATTCACCAATAGCACTTTTTGCTCTGCAGCAATACGAAGGTGTCAATATGAAGCATCCGGACAATTCGTCACAATTGTTTGCTACGTTACCTGCCGATGTGCAAGCTTCGCGCGACGGACAGAAGTTTCAACAATTGATTCGTATGGCGAGACAAGCTCCGGTGGGTAGTACTGCCCCGGATTTTATACAAAATGATACTTTGGGTAATCCGGTTGCGTTGTCGTCCTATCGTGGCAACTACGTATTGGTTGACTTTTGGGCGAGCTGGTGCGGACCTTGCCGTGCGGAAAATCCTGCGTTGGTGGAATTGTACAATAAATACAATTCCCACGGTTTCAATGTATTGGGCGTTTCCCTGGACAAGCCCGGCGAAATGCAGAACTGGTTGGACGCTATCAACAAAGACAAACTTCCTTGGAAAAATGTTTCCGATTTACAGTTTTGGAATAATGTAGTCGCTAAAAAATACGGTATAGTTTCCGTGCCGCAAAATTTCTTGATTGACCCTAACGGGAAAATCGTCGCAAGAGATTTGAAAATGGACGAACTGGGAACTAAGCTGGCGAGTCTGTACGGAAATTAGTTGTTAAAGAATAAAAAATAAAAACCTCGTGCAGAATATTCCGCACGAGGTTTTTTGTATATGTCTTGTTGACGAAAAATTGACGATTAATATCTTCCTATATTCCTTCCATCCATCTCAAAAAATCTCCTACCTTAACTTTGCTAATGACAATCGCTTCTTGTGTGGGGATGACTAATTCTACTACTATCTTTCGCATAAAAAATCGTTCAATACTTTTTATGCCGTTTTTATGTATCAGAAATTGCCGATTGGCTCTATAAAAGATATCGGGATCAAGTACGTTTTCTAATTCGTCCAAGCTCGACGAAATGATATACTGTTTGTTTTTAAATGTTGAAATGTTGATTGATTTATTTTGAAAATAAAAGAAAGCAATTTCGTTAACAGGGATGGGAATAATCTGGTCCCTTAAATTAACTAGTAATGTTCGTTTATAGTTTTTTTTCAGATTGCCCAATACAGTTTCCATCAGCTTGTTGCTATCCTCTGGTTTGAACACTTTTTTCATCTGTTCAAATTTTTCCATTGCGGCATTAACCTTGCTCATGGACAGTGGCTTCAGAAGATAACTAACAGCATTCGTATCAAAAGCCTCCATTGTATATTCATCAAAAGCGGTACAGAAGATAATGGGGCTTTGTATCTGTATATTTTTGTATATGTCAAAACACATCCCATCTGCCAACTGGATATCTGAAAAAATTAAATCGAGTTTTGGATTTGATTGCAAGAAACTTATGGATGCAGCAACAGAATCCTTGATACCTATTACTTCTATGGAGGGATTTGATTTTAAGAGAAGGCGTTCTAATTCTTTGGCCGCATTGGCTTCATCTTCTATAATTAGTATTTTCATATTTTGGCAATAGGCAATTTTACAGTAAATGATTTGGAATTGGACAAGATCTATATATTTTGATTAAATAGTAAGTTGTAGCGTTTCGCCAGGTTGCCAAGTCCAATTCCTGTAGATGTGTGAGTCTGATTTTTTGGATTATAGTTGTTCTCTACAATTAGGTATTGAGAAGCTTCGTTGGTCATTCTAACATATAGAGGTTGGATGCTGGATGCAATATTATGTTTAATCGCATTCTCCAATAATACCTGCAAAGAGAGCGGAGGTATCTGAATTTTCATCAACTCATCGTCTATTTTTATGTTGATATGGATATTCTCTCCCATCCTAGTCTTCATTATGTAAAGATAAGAATGTACAAATTTTAACTCCATTTGAAGAGAGACTGTGGACATTTTGTTATGGACAAGCATGTATCGATAAACATCTGCGAGCTCAGCTACATAATCTTTTACGATTTCTTCCTTTGTTAAGGAACTTAGTGTATTGAGTGAATTGAACAGGAAATGTGGATTTAACTGTTCTTTTAGATTGGATAGATTGGCTTCGAGTTGAGCCTGTTTAAGTTGTTCAATTTCTAGTATCCTTCTTTGTTTGTCTTGTAATAACTGCAAATAATATACAACAAAAAATAAAAGCAAGCTAATTGTTATTCCCCTTGCCAACATAATACCATACCAATTGTCCTCACTCGAAATCCACGAACCTTTGTCCAGCATTGTAATAAAATAGAAAAGATTATAGTAAGGAAAGATTAGGAATCCAACCAATAGAATACTGACTATACTCAACAGATATTGAACTTTTATTTTGGATTTGCCAGTAACAATCCATTTAACAAGAGCATTATGCAAGACTAGACACACACCACTATATCCCCACATATATAGGATAGACTTTATTATTTCAACCCATGCAAGGCCAGAAGATCCTGATACACTCTTAAATACAACCCCTAGCAAGGCAAGCCCAAAACAGATAAAAATACCTAATATCAGTTTATTTTTCTTCATAGGGCAAAGATAAAATTTCCAAGCTTAGTAAGATTGTCTCCATGATTGAAATGGACAAAATAGAGCATAAAGAAGCACTCTATTTAGAATTGATATTGATTGTAATTGTCCTTTTCATTCATCAAAATGTCCATCTTAATCCGTATCTGCTTTTAGCATACTTTATTTGAGATTTCTTTTGTATTTGAAAGATAAATCGTGGCTAATAGAAAAGGATATAATAAAAAGACAAATATGGAAATAAAAATCATGTGCGCGTCCCTTTTAGTTTTATTTTCCGTTATGAGTGCACGTACTTACGCACAATCGTCTGATTCGATTAAAGTAGCTAAGAAAACGATTGCAGAAGACATAAACAACCAGTTTCCATCTACAAGATTTCTAGATGTCCAGTATGAACAACTAGGAGAGTATAAGTATACAACCAAGGTTAATGACAAAGAGTACGAATCAGGTAAAGTCATAAGTCAGAATAGGCTTAAATTGGCCATGAATTATGCTCTAATCCAAAAAAAGAATTGGGTACTTAGTGCTTCAGCTCGTTACAAATACGAACATATTGCTTTCGAAGATGTCGAGGTGCCGTCCGGAGGTGTTCCTGTTATCGCATATGACAACGATGTGCATTTTCATTACCTGTGGACGTCTATCAACTATACGCGTTATAGTATGCTATGGAACAAACCGTTAGTTTCAAATGTTACAATATCAGCAGACGCTTCCAACAAAAATTTTGGAATGCTTTACGGCTCTTATTTAGGGTCACTTATATTAAAAAGAAATGAATTTACAACCGTTACCGTTGGCCTATTGGTTCAAAGTAACGCGAACGGAATCTCACCGATATTACCAACCTTCTCATACAATCATAAATTCAAAGGTTCAATGTGGATGCTGGATATCATTCTACCTAAACAAATTTATGTTAGAAGGCAACTGTTAAAACATGGACGCATATCCATTGGGTCGGAGCTTGATGGAAACCCATTCTATTTCAAATCTGAGTTCCTTGCAAATAATAATAAATCATACATGTTCAACCGCAATGAATTTAAAAGCGGAGCCATGTTTGAATATCGTCTCAATAAACATTTTATCGGCTATGCGAAAACAGGTTGGATAGAACCGTTAAATGGGACTACTCGCGAAAAATATAAGTCAGATAGATTATCAAGAACTCAATATGACGGAAATTTTTATTTTAATTTTGGGGTTTCATTTAATGTCCTAAAATAATAGAAGTAGATCTATAATAATCTAAGATGTGGCTCACATGTTGATTCCAAGCATCGTTTCAGTAGTTTTAATTACCTCTGTTCGTGTGTAGGATACAATGGGAGAAACTCGGTGCTAGTATTCCAGTCCACTTTGACATTAATCTCGGACGGCATATCTGAAAGAAAAACAGCGTATCGTTTTTGATGGAGAATTTTCCTCTTGAGTCATATTCATATCCTAAGTCTTCCCCAACTTTTTGAGGCGAGTATTTTTCTTTGTATGAATAAGTGGAATTCTGAAAATTTAATATCAATTCATTCGTTTCATTGCTTTTGTATTTCACTATTTCAGCAGTTTCATTTCCATTCTCCGTCATCTTTTGTGTATTCCCACTACAAGCTATCAATACCGAAGTCAAGCTAATAAGTATAGATGTTTTTAACATTATAGTCGTTTTAATTTTTATTAATCAACGTCCCTAAAATACCATCCCGGTAAGATGTCTCCATCTCCATCTGAATAAATTACAGACTTGAGGTTTCCATCCGGATATTGCATATAAAAAGTAGCATCTTCAAAGGTCGAATACTCAGGCTTGGAAAAAAGCAGCTCCGGCTTTTTGGTATCGGTATAATAGGCAAACTCGTATATCAATAGTCTGACCATTCTACCCTCTGCAGTATACTTATGGTCATATTCGCATGGGAAAAAATAGCTAACATTTAGTTGATTGCCTTTGTAAATATTTACTCGGATAGTGTTTATGTTAATTATATCCTTAACGATAGTGTTATATTTGATTTCCATCAGCAGTTTAAGCGTATCATTTATAAAAGATTTTAGCAGTATTAGTTCGTTTTTTTCGTTGTAGAATGAACTGTCTACGATGGTAAATCTTAAGCTGTCAATAGATTTGTAGGTTATCTTCTTTATTATTTTATCATGGAGGTAATAGGCGTTTTCGTACAGCGTGTTGGGTACTGAAAAATAATATTTATTTGTCCAGCCATGGAGAAGTTTTTTATAATAATTATTAGTCTCCACAATATTGCCATTGTAGTACACATTTTCCAGACTATCTTTTAACCCATCTTTAAAATAGGTTCGTTTGTAGATGCTTCCGTCTTCCCTGTAACAAAGCCATTCTTTATTTCTTGAACCATCAGTATATAGTCCTTTTTCAGCAAGTTTATTGTTTCTGTATATTTCGGCCTCGCCATTTTTGAACCCGTCAAGGAAAGTTTCTTTGTTGATTTGGTAACTGTTTATTTTAATGGCATATTTTCCATTTAATGGTGTTCCGTCTTTTTTAAAGTAGGTTTTAGGTGCTTTATAGAAGGTTTGGTTAAGCTTTATTTTGATATAATCTTTTTGTGAAAAACCGGAGATAGTCACACATAAAATCCAGGATAACGATATCAAAAATTTTGTTTTCATCGGTTTTTTGCACAAAAGTCAAAGAGTAAATTATCTTATAGTTTTAGTGTATTTCTTCACAAAATCCATAATGGACATAAATTACAACACGGAAAACATTCAACTGCTTCCCGTGTTGTAATTTATGCTTTTTCATCTTAATAGAAAAACTGCTCAGTGATAATCTTGCCGTCTTTCACTTCGTAAAGTGCAATTTCTTCCATTTTGACACGGCCTTTACCCTTTACGGTTGCTTCAAAACCCATGGTGCAGGCAAAGAAATTTCCGGATACGATTGGCGTGCCTGTAAAACCACCATGCATTTCCTCAATGCTTTCGCCAAATTTTTTTCCTTTTTCATGGATGGCGTCCATGCCTTGTACCGTTCCCCATTCGCTATGGGCTGGTTCAATGCTTTTGACATCAGGTGAATACAGTTCAGCGTAAATCGTTTCGAAATCGTGTTTGGAATCCAATTCGTAAAAGCGGTCGGCGACCTGTTGTGTTGTCATTTTAATAAGTTTTTGAATGATTAATAAGTCAAAATTATGGCGATGTAGTGACAACTATATGTCATCAATATTGACATTAATCATTAATTAACTTATAAACAATTTACCCTAACCTAAAGCAAAATTTACCGCAGCTTCCGCATGGATTTTTGTTGTGTCAAATGCTGGTGCAGAGATTTCTTCCGGCTTGATGAGCATGGGGATCTCGGTGCACACGAGCGCGACCGCGTC
>JAATFC010000086.1 GCA_015655435.1 Chitinophagales bacterium
AGGTTTAAATCCCAATCGTGCGCAAACAGATATTCTGACTTCAGAAAACAGGGCTTTTGCGAGAAAGATAGCGGCACATTCTTTCGTATTGCTGAAAAATGCCAATGAAGTATTGCCATTGAAAAAAACAGGAACGATAGCGTTGGTCGGCCCATTGGCAGATAGCCGTCGTAATATGTTGGGAACTTGGAGCGTTTCGGGTGAGTGGGACAAAGCTGTTACGGTAAAAGAAGGCATTGAAAATGCGGTAGGTAGCAAAGCAAAAATCATTTACGCAAAAGGAGCTAATATCTCGGACGATACTGTTTTCAATAAAAAAGTCAACGTTTTCGGAGAAGAGATTTCCATTGACACTAAGTCTCCTGAGGATTTGATCAAAGAAGCGGTTGATGCCGCCAAACAATCTGACGTGGTTGTTGCGGTTGTTGGAGAGGCTGCAGATATGAGTGGAGAATCATCCAGTCGTAGCAATATCAATATTCCAAAAAGTCAACGCAACCTATTGAAAGCCTTGATAGCAACAGGCAAACCTGTAGTTGCAGTTCTGTATAACGGTCGTCCGTTGACTTTGGAATGGGAAAACGAAAATCTGAATGCTATATTGGACGTATGGTTTGGCGGAACGGAAGGTGGCAACGCTATTGCAGATGTTTTGTTTGGTGACTATAACCCTTCGGGAAAATTAACCATAAGTTTTCCGAGAAACGTGGGTCAGATTCCGGTTTATTACAACCAGAAAAATACGGGTCGTCCACTTAAGGAAGGTGACGCTCCCAAATTTAAGTCCGACTATCTTGACGTGCCCAATACGCCATTGTTTCCTTTTGGTTATGGGTTGAGCTATACGACTTTTGAATATAGCGAACCTACCGTTAGTAGCAAAAATCCCAAGGGAAATGCGCCAATACAATTAAAGGTTAAGGTCAAAAATACGGGCAAATATGCTGGGGAAGAAACCGCGCAGTTGTATGTTTCCGATCCTGTTGCGAGTATCGCAAGGAGTGTGATAGAACTAAAAGCTTTCCAAAAAATATATCTCAAACCAGGAGAAACTAGGGAACTAAACTTTATCATCGATACCAATTCTCTTAAGTTTTTCAATACGGAACTCAACTATGACTGGGAACCTGGTGAGTTTATTTTCCGAGTTGGTGGCAGCTCAGCTAACACCAAGTCCGTGAGCGTGAACTGGACAAAATAGAATCGGATTTTGTAAAAAAGAAAACAGCATTGATTTTTTGTCAATGCTGTTTTCTTTTTGGATAATATAGTCGTTAAATCAAAAGAATCTTGACTCCGTCATCGATTAGTTTGCGATATTCTGGATATTGGGTTTTCTGAAAATCAAGATGTTCTAATATTGATTTTTGGACATTTGCGTAGATGTTTTGTTTGGACAATATTTCCAAAATCTCCAAAGGCGCAAGCCAATCTTTTGGATAGTTATTTTGAATATTTTCCCATATTGGGATTAGGCTTTCGGGAGAGGTTTTGTTTTCGCGTATAGTCCTTATTGTTTGATACAGTTTATGCAATTCTAGCGTTTTGGAATTATATTGGGGCATCACAATATCCTTGGGGATTTGGTCTGTTTGCTCGTATGCATCTTTGTCCGCAGCCCCTGAAAAAACAGAAATGATGTTTTCTCCTACTGCCATATCGTAAATACCCCATTCTGGTCTAAACAAAATATTTCCGTCGTTTTCATTTCTGACCGTGCAATCAGAAAAACTGAGCAAAATTATTTTACCGTTTTTCCGTTCGATATGCTCCAATATGCCCTCAACTTGGATTCCGGATTCAAAATATAGTTGAGCTTTTTTGTTCAATTCAATTCCGATGTTTTTTAGGTCGTCCGGAGTGAGGATGTCTATAGGATGGTTGTGGTTTTTCAATTTGCCGACAGGCGAACCAAATCCATCTTTGTGGTAATATTTACCGTGTCCGTTTAGTTGTTTGTCAGCAAAAGACAATGCAGTAGCGCTTTCCGTTTGTATATAGTGTATATTGGATTTGTCCGAAAATATCCCCGAAACCTGTAACCCTGAACTATAAATAACCGTGCAGACATTTCTGCATTCGGTAGCTTTTTTCAAACCGTATTCGCCGCCGATTTTGTAGCTCAATGTATTGGAAAACTCATGCAAAACATCTACCAGATTTTGAAAATCTGGCGTAACGAAAAGTTGAGGTTGGGGTTTTGTGATGTCATACGCGTAATTAACTGCGTCAATGGTATATAGCAGTTTTCGGACTTCTGGTTGCATGCATGTAACACTTTCTCCAATAGAAGACAGTAGTCCCGCGCCGTAGATTTTGGGGTTGTCCAGCGTTCCAATCAGTCCATACTCCACCGTCCACCAATGCAGACGGCTCAGCAACGCCATTTCGCTCGGTTCTCCCATATTGCTTTGGATTTCCAGTAGACTTGCTTCGGCTGCTACAATTTCGGACTCCGGTGTGCCATGCAATACTTTCAATACAGCCAAGTGACGAATCGCCTCAAATAATTGATAGTCTTTTTCGGAAATCATCGCCTTAGTCCCGACCTCTCCCGTCAATTGTAGGTAGGCCGCATATTCCTCTTCGCCTATTATCGGAGCATGACCTGCGGATTCGTGTATGATATCGGGTGCAGGAGTGTATTCGATATGCTCAATCTGTCGGATGTCGGCAGCGATTACCAATACCCGATACGCCTGAAACTCCATGAAAGCCTGTGATGGAATAAAACCATTGACCGTTGCTGCACCCCAACCAAACTGTTTCAGATGGTCGTTCATGGTCTGTAAGTCGGGAATATATTCGATAGTAAGACCTGCCTTTTTCAGTCCCGGAATGTAGGGATAGTAGGCCACGTCCTTGAGGTAACTGTAGTTTTGTTGCATGACATAACGCCACACGGCATGGTCGATGGGCGTGTAGTGTGCATAGTTCTGCTTAACGACATATTGCCGTAAGTGATGTGGGAGTTTGTCCAGTACAGGGTTTCCGTAGTTAAACATTTAAATAGTATGATTAGAACGCTAATATAAGCGAAAGCTACCGTATGTTAGCTTTCGTTGGCAATCAGCTTTTCACACATCTGCATAACTTTTTGTTTACACTTTTATTATCATTTTGTTATTTTGTTAAGACCATAAGGCGAAAAAATGCTGAATTTCAATAATAAAATACAGGCGCTTTTATCATTGATGGACGATACGGATATGGAAGTATATTCGATTGTCACGGAGCAGATTTGCCAATATGGAAAGGGGATAATTCCCCATCTGGAAAATCTTTGGGAAAATACGGCGCAGGATGACATACAGGAACGAATCGAACTATTGATACACCAGATTCAATACAACGATTTGGAAACGGAGGTGATAGCGTGGAAAAAAAGTCCAGAAAGCCTGATTGACGGTGCTATATTGACGGCAAAGTTCCAATATCCCGACTTGAGCGTTGAAGAGTTTAAAGACAAAATAATGAAACTGTGGCGGACGGTGTGGCTGGAGCTGAACGACCGCCTTACCACGATTGAGCAGTTGCATATTCTCAACAGCATTCTTTACCATTTTTACAAACTGGAAGGAACAGACTATAATTACAAAGACGAAGAATATTTTCTCCTCAATAAAGTTTTGGAAAAAAGGAAAGGGAATGCCCTGTCCAATGGGATTCTTCTGCAGACAATTGCGGAACAGATTGGGTTGCCCATCAAGGCTGTCCACGTTCCTAACCATTATCTTTTGGCATTTTTTTCCAAAAAATATTCCTATTGGCCTTCCAAGGACTGGCAACCGAAAAACATCCTTTTCTTCATCGATGCCTCGAGCGGAAATGTCTACAACAGACAGGATATGATGAAGTATCTCGAAGACAACAATTGCCTGTACGGAGACCGCCTGTTTGAGGTAATGGACAACCGTGAAATCATAGGTTACCTGCTGCAGGAACTGGCACTCTGCTTTGACAACCACAAGTCGCAGTACAAGAAAAACGAACTCCTTCGATTATCTCGAATTCTTAACAAAAAAGATTGAACTGTTTGTCGCAATTAGTGTTACCTTAGTAGTAGAAAAAAACAATCAATTACTATGGCAAAAAAAACAACTAGTGCAAAAGCATTAGAAGAAACAAACAATGTACCTATCAATATCGGTATCTCCGAAAAAAATGCACAGGAAGTGGCAGACAGATTGCAGGTAATCCTGTCGGACGAACAGGTTCTTTATGCAAAAACCAGAAATTATCACTGGAACGTAGAGGGTTCAAGCTTTTTGGAATATCATAAGCTGTTCGAAACGCTATATACGGAACTGGCAGAAAGCATTGATGAAGTAGCGGAACGTATTCGCAAAATCGGACATTTTGCATTGGGACGTTTGCAGGATTTTCTGGGTTTGGCGCGTCTGTTGGAAGGCGAATACACCAACAACTCCAGAGAACAATTGCAGAATCTATTGGACGACCATGAAACCATTATTCGTGAGCTGCGTAAGGACATCAACGATATCCAAGACAAATTCAAAGATGCGGGAACCGCAGATTTCCTCACAGGATTATTGAAAGACCACGAACGTTGGGCTTGGTTTCTGAGAAGTTATATTGGCGGTAAAAAGTAAGTTTTAATTAGGGTCATTCATGAAAGCCATTCGAAATTATTCGAATGGCTTTTTTTAGCTTGCTATATTTGTGTGGATTTTAATACTTTGGCAATGCAGCAGATTAAGGTGAAAATAGCGAAGATTGTAAACGAGACACCCGATACGCTTTCATTTTATTTGGAACAAGTTGACGGAGCTCCCATCCCTTATATTGCCGGACAATTCATCACTTTATTGTTCAATATAAATAGCAATGAAGTCCGCCGTTCCTATTCTTTGGGCTCGTCGACAAACTAGGAAAATGATGTTTTTATCACCGTAAAACGTAAAGAAAACGGGGAAATTTCCAGATTATTACAGGACTATTACAAAAAGGGAGATGTGCTGGATTGTCTGTTGCCATCCGGAAGATTTATTAAAGAAGCCCATTGGGGCTCAGACCTGTACTATTTTTTCTTTGCCGCTGGAAGTGGTATAGTTCCCGTTTTCGGAATTATCAAGTCGATATTGCACCAAAACCCCGAAGCAAAGATTTTTCTTTTCAATCAGGCATCTTCCGAACGGAACATTATCTATAAAGAATCGTTGGAAAAAATCGCTGCAACCCATGACAATTTTGAATACATACTATATCTCAGTGCACCAATACAGGAAAAAACGCCGGTTCGAAGATTGAACAATCTACAGGTAGAAAATTTTGTCAATAAACGGTTGTTCTCTCCAACAGAAAGAGAAAATGCAAGGTTTTATATCTGTGGACCGACGACATTTATGCGGATGGTTCGTTTTACGTTGAAGTTGGACGGTTTTGAAGACGAACAAATAAAGCAGGAACAATTTGTCATTCAGGAAGTCAGGCAAGCTCCACCTTTGATAAAAGAAACTTCTCCAAAACACGTTAAGGTGATTGCCGAAGAAGGTATATTTGAATTTCAGGTGCGATACCCCGAGTCTATATTGAGCGCAGGCAAAAAAGCTCATGTTCCATTGCCTTATAGTTGCGGTGCCGGGCAGTGCAGTTCCTGTGCCGTGAAATGCCTGTCCGGACAGGTGCTGATGACGCAGAATGATATATTGACACAGAAAGATATGGATAACGGATTGGTGTTGACCTGTACCGGACATCCGACTACGGATATTGTACTTGACTATACACTTAAAAACTAGAATTTAATGATCATGCCCTATATCACCATCGCCGTATCTCAACTAGGAGGCCGTGGTGTTTTTACGTCAGAAGATATTCCGGTTGGGACGACTATAGAAGTTTCGCCTGTGATTGCTTTGTCTCCTGAAGAACGAGCAAATGTTGAAAAAACAGAATTGTTCAACTATATATTTGAATGGGGTGAAAACTATACGGGAGCTGCCGTGGCATTGGGTTACGTGTCGATGTACAACCATTCCTATAGCTCGAATTGTATCTACGAAATGGATTTCGAAAACGAGGAAATGCGTGTCCGAACTGTAAAACCTATTCGAAAAGGAGATGAGCTTACCATCAACTACAATGCAGAACCGGATGATGCTACGCCAATATGGTTTGACGCGAAGTAGCAAAATGTATTTTTCAAAAAGATTTACAATAAACTACTTATATAGTTAATTGTTGTTATCTTTAGTAAAAAATACGTGAGAATTTTATTGGTTGTCCTAGCTAGTTTTTTGCATATTGTTGTCGCTGCACAAACAATAACCGGAAAAGTTTTGGACGTGAGTAATGGTGCTCCCTTAAGTGGTGTTGCTGTTTATATCAGCAACTCTTCGCGATCAACGACTACAGATAGCAAAGGAGCTTTTGTGATTGAAGGATTTAATAGTTCGTATGACTTGGTTTTTTCCATGGTCGGATATAAAATATTGTCCGTTTCCTCCGATAAAATAGGTAAAAATTATTTGGAAATAAAGCTGCAACCAAAAGAAAATGCACTCGACCCTGTAATTGTACAAGGCTATGAAAAAGACGGCTGGAACAAATGGGGACGTTTGTTTATGGAATGTTTCATCGGAACGTTACCTTATTCCAATCAATGTTTTATCAAAAACAAAGACGTAATAAAGTTTCGTTACTCTAAGAAAAAAAATCAACTAGAAGCCATTGCGCTTGAGCCATTGATTATTGTCAATGATTATTTAGGTTATAAGATTCGTTACGATTTGGAATTATTTCACAATGACTTGAATACGCACTATATTTTTTACGCAGGCTATCCCGTTTTTAGCAATATTTCCAATGGAGCGCATTATTTGAAAGTTCGTAGCAAAAGAAGGGAAGAGGCATATACAGGATCTCTTTTACATTTCATGCGAGCATTGCATAAAGATGAACTGGAGAAAGAAGGTTTTCAGGTAAGAAATCTGAAAAGAGTTCCTAACCTTGAAAAATTTCGAGCGGATAGTATCTATAAAGCCAATACATATATTTCGCTTCAGGCCGATGGGACGAAGATTATCGGAGACAAGATGTCGCAAATATTCCCACGTGATACAGTCAATTACTATAAGGCATTGCGGCGACAACCGGATATATTGGACATATTGGACATGAAATTATTGACAGCAAAAGACTTGATGGTTAGCCACGATTCTATTGGCAATACTTATTTAATAAAAGATTACCTATATATTACTTATCCTAGCAAACTGGAATTGCCCGAATACTATACAGGCAAAATTGGGATTAATGGTGATAGTTGTATCACCGCAGTTATTTCCGTATTGACGGATGACAAACGTTTCCAAGTATTCTACAATGGTCAATATAGTCCACCAACGGATGTTTTAGCAGAGCAGTATTGGTCTTGGTCGGAAAAAATGTCAAGTATGCTTCCTTTTGACTATAAACGGAAAGAAAA
>JAATFC010000152.1 GCA_015655435.1 Chitinophagales bacterium
GTTTCTCCTTTATCGTTTAAAATAACATCATTGTTTTCCGTACCAAAAAGTTTCGCGGACTGAAATCCATTACCAAACTCAATACCTTTAACTGCCGGAATAGCAAATGCCGCATGTGCCAACATAGACTCTACACTATCCAAAAAAGGTTCGCCTAGTCCAATAGGCAATCCCGAAACACGACACTCTACAATACCACCAACACTATCTTTTGCCTCAATGGCTTTTTCAATCCCTTTTTCGAAATCCTCTTCACCACCCGCCTCAATCAATTCTGCATGGATATTTATAGTATTGCCTAACATTTTTTTTGCAATAACTCCAGCGGCAACTATTCCTGCTGTTAATCTCGCACTAAAAGAACCTCCTCCTCTATAGTCTTCAAATCCTCCAAACTTAGTATGGGCAACGAAATCGGCATGTCCGGGACGAGGAACAGACCTTAGTTTTTCATAATCAGTAGAGCGGGTATTGTTATTTTCAAATAGTATAGTTACGGGTACGCCAGTCGTATAGTCGTTGAAAATACCACTTTTGAAAATAGGCACATCCGCTTCCTGTCGTGGAGTTGTAGCTTTTTGCTTTCCTCCTTTTCTTCTTTCCATATCAGGAAAAAAATCCTCAACAGTCAATGGAATACCTGCCGGAATGCCATCAATGCTGACACCTACGGATTCTCCATGGGATTCTCCAAAAATACTTACTCTAAAAAAACGTCCGAAACTATTCATGCAAATTGTATGAAAATGCTAATTGATATTATTTAATCCAACCCAAACTCCGCCAGTTTGGCTTTTGTCTCAGCCACATCTTTGTGAATAATCCCTTTGATACCAATGCGATCGGCAACATGTATAAACATCGCTCGGTCGTCAATATAGACTACTTCTTCCGGCTTGGCATGCGCCACGTCCAATGCTAGTTTGAAAATGTCCGCATCCGGCTTTCTTATATGTACGAAGCAAGAGGAAATGAAAAAATCAATAAAGCCTTCCAATCCAAAAGTATTGATTCTGTAATCATTCAATTCTTTGCCCTCGTTGTTGACCACAGCCAAGCGCAAATTGTGCTTTGCTTTAAGAGATTTGACCATGTCAATCATCTCAGGCAATGGCTGGGACAACTGCATCATAAATTCTTTAAACTCTTCTTTTGTAAAATTTCTTTCCGTATAAAAAACCGTCCGGCGCAAATATTCGTCTAAAGATATTTTACCTTCTTCATAGGTATCAAATGTTAAGTGGTGACGCTCATCCATCTCAACCTTGTCCAATCCAAATTTTTCGACGGCGAGCTCACGCCCTTTTCTATCCCAACCATTGTTAAGCATGACGCCACCGATATCCAAAAACAAAAATTTTATGGCCATATTTCTTTGATTTTATGTTCAAAATAAAAGAACACTTTCTCTAAAGCAATAGTTTAATTTTTAGTATTTAATCTGCACTCCTATTTTTTCCAGATGCTGGTAAAAATTAGGATAAGATTTTTTGACTGCAGGGGCTTCTTCAATAAGAATAGGAGCCTCGGCATTCAATGCAGCTACTGCACAAGCCATTGCAATCCTATGGTCATAGTGCGAGTGAACAGTCGCAGATTTAATTCCCGTTCCACCATGAACTATCATAACGTCACCTTTCAAATCAATCGCAATACCCATTTTTCCAAATTCTTCCTGCAATGTAATTCCCCGGTCACTTTCCTTATGTGCCAAACGCGAAACACCTTCAATCATCGAGTCTCCATTACAGTTAGCAGCCAAAGCAACCAACGGAGGAAACAAATCAGGACATTCGGTCGCATCGAAACGAAAAGGTTTTAATTCTAAAAGTTTACCAATTTCAATCTGGTCAAATCCAATAGACAACTTACATTTGGAATCCTGCAATGCCTGCAAAATAGCCTTATCAGCCTGAGTTGATTGTGGATCCAAACCTTTCACAGTTAATTGTCCGGCAACTGCACCAGCAACCAATAAAAATGCGCCGCCGCTCCAATCACCTTCTACTGCATAGGAAATCTCTTCTTTTTTATCAGTTATATTGTTTTCGAAAACAAAACGTTCATAGTTTTCGTTACGAGGAACTTTCAAACCAAAATCCGCCATCACTTTCAAAGTCAAATCCACGTATGGTTTGCTCTTTAAGTTGTCAACCGTTATCGTCACATTGGAAGCATCCAATGCCGCCGCATAAGCCAACAACAATCCTGTCAGGTATTGAGAACTTAACGAACCATCAACTACTATATCTTTCGGAACAAGTGGACCGTGAATATCCAAGGGAAGTTTTCCATTATTGGATTGAACCGAAACTCCTAGTTGAGGCAATACCTCGTCAAAGAAATCCATCGGACGAGAAAGCAAACTGCCTTCTCCTGTAATATGAATCGCACTATCCAATGTCGCGGCAATCGGCGTAAACATCCTAATACCGAGACCACTTTCTCCAAAATGTATATCTAATTTCTTAAAATCTTTTTTATTCGAACTATCAATAAGGATAGAGCCATCCTCTTGCTCTTTTATAGTCGCACCCAATGCCTGTATGACGCCTTTAGACGCTATGTCGTCATTGGAAATACCAGGATTGGACACATGGCTAACTCCATGCCGTACAAGTGCCGCCGCACAAGCTCGCTGCATGGAACTTTTGGATGCAGGAGCCATAATTTCACCGGAAACCTTTCCGGGACACACAACTACTTTTTGGGGTATTTCTAACATAAACTATACACATTCTTTTAAAACAAAAGTAGCGATACCTTATTCACTTTTCGTACCTAATGATGTAACTATAGGTGCAATATCTTCAATAGTTAAAGGTCTATAAACAGCATGACCTATTTTTTCCAACAATACATAGTTGATAATGTTTCGAACACGTTTCTTGTCGGACAACATATTTTTCAATGCCAGATCAGCATCATAATTATAGTATGCAGGAAGGCCATATTGCGTTATCAACTTAATCAGACGTTCCGATTGTTTGAAATCCAATATGGATTTGGAAAGATAGGCAGCGACAACCATTCCGATACTTACAGCATATCCGTGCGGTAATTCGTAAGTATTTTCTATTGCGTGTCCTAATGTATGACCAAGGTTTAAAAGCTTTCGGTCTCCTTGTTCATACATATCATTCTGCACAACTTTCGCTTTCAGGAGCGCGTTACGCATGATAAGCTTTCCAAGTAATTCTTTGTCTTTCCTGAAATCTTTTAATGTATGTGTTTCAAGAAGTTTGAACATGGCAGCATCTTTAATTGCCGCATGTTTTATGATTTCTGCAAAACCATTTACCCACTGAAGTTCGGGTAAGGATTTCAACAGACTATAATCGTATAGTAAAAACGAAGGTTGCTTAAACGTTCCAACCATATTTTTGTAGATACCAACATCTACTCCATTTTTCCCACCAATACTGGCATCAACCATCGCCAATATAGTACTCGGAACAAAACCAACATTAATCCCACGCATGTATATTGCGGCTACGTAACCAGCAATATCGGTTACTACGCCACCACCAATACCAACTATAGTCGACTTGCGGTCTGCACCTAGTTGCACCAACTGAGTAATGATTGTATTGACCGTATCGGCATGCTTGTGCTGCTCGCCAGCGGGAATCTCAATAACATTCCACTTCTTTATTTTTTTACGGACTATTGGGCCAACTATATCGTCCGTTATAAGGAAACTATTGTTTTTGTCAACAATAGTTTCCAATAAGGACAATGACTCATTAAAATAAAATATAGTATAACCCGTCGGGTACTTGATAACCTTTTTCAAAGTTTTATCAATTGTATTTAATTGAAACTATATAACACTTCAACACTGTCAAAAGCATTATTTTTCAGGATTCATCACTGCATTCTGATGATTGATGCTTTCGATGTGTACTGCTTCCAAATAAGAAGCGATAAACTCTTTGCTTAAACCCAGTTTTTCACCTTTGGATTCGTATTTGTCTATGATTTCATTCCAACGAGATGCCTGCAATGCCGACATATCGTGGTCTTTTTTGTATTGACCTATCTTATCCGCAATCTTCATACGCTGACTCAATATCTGGAACAACTCATCATCCAGATGGTTAATCTGCTGACGGTATTTTTCCAATTCCAAATCATCTTTTACATCGCCCTTTTGTGGCCAAACAATACTGCCAAACAATTCTCCTGCTTTTTCAGGTGTAATCTGTTGTTTAGCATCGCTCCAAGCATTGTCCGGGTCAATATGGGATTCCAAAATCAAACCGTCAAATTTCATATTGGCAGCATGCTGTGCAACCGCCTGCAAAATATCTCTCCTACCAGAAATGTGTGACGGGTCATTGATGAACAACATATCAGGAAAACGGCGACGCATCTCTACAGCCAAATGCCACATCGGTGCGTTGCGATATTCCGTATTGCCGTAAGAAGAAAAACCACGGTGTATCAGACCAATTTTTTTAATACCGGCTTTAGCTATACGCTCTACAGCACCAACCCACAATTCAATATCTGGATTGATTGGATTTTTGATAAGAACGGGAACATCCGCTCCGCGCAACGCATCGGCAACATCCTGTACGCTAAACGGATTGACAGTCGTACGTGCCCCAATCCACAATACATCCACTCCAAAAGCCAAAGAGTCTTCAACCTGCTTAGGCATCGCAACTTCTACCGCAGTTGGTAGACCTGTTGCTGCTTTAGCTTTTTGCAACCAGGGAAGCCCTATAGTTCCGACTCCTTCAAAAGAGCCTGGACGTGTGCGGGGTTTCCATATACCGGCACGAAGTATATCAACTTTGCCTGTATTTTTTAGACGAACAGCAGTTTCTACTACTTGTTCTTCGGACTCGGCACTGCAGGGTCCGGAAATAATCAATGGGCGTTTTTCCCAAAGTTGGTCAATCAACTTTTTTTCAGTGGAAGTGGTAGTTTCCATATTGGAACGGTTTTAATTTTTTAATAAATCGGTATATTTTAACTCTTGTTTGAACGGAGCGTACACTTTCTGCTCACTATATTTTAATTCATTTGACAAAATATTCTGCTCTCTGAATCGTCGCTCCTCATTACGCGGATATAAATTTCCCAATTGTAACAAGGTAAACATAGTATTGTCAGACGCAGACAAAGGATAAGCTATATGTGATTTCAAAATACTGTCATAAAAAGGATTCTGAGCCACCATGTTATCGTTCATCCAGATAAAGTATGGAATGTGTATAGTGTACTTGTTCGGATCCACACTATGAAAAGTTTCTTGTTTATCGTTATCCTTTAAATTCTCTCCGTGATCAGAAGTATAGAGTAAAGCAACATTTCCCGTGGATTCCTTCAGTTTGTTTATAATTTCTGACAATACAAAGTCTGTATATAGTATGGTATTATCATAATGAGCAATTTCCCTGTCGTAACCATATTTGTTAATCTGCAACGACCCATTTTCAAACTTATCAAATGATTTCGGATATCTCTTCGTGTACTCTTTATGTGATCCCATTAAATGAATACAAACAAAGATGTTTTTTCGAGTCGGATTTCTTAATATTTCTTCAAGATATGGCAACAGTTTTTCGTCATATTCTTTATCCAATAAACCACGGTCTTCAAAGAAATGATCCGTATTAATCAAGGTATCCACTGCTTGATAGTGATATTCCCTTTTATACTCGTTATACATGGTTTCTTCTTGATTAGTCAGATAAACTGTATAATATTTCCCCTCCTTAAACGCATCAATTACTCCTTTGTAACGATAATGGAGTTCATGTCGATAGGCATCCCCTGACGTCATAATTAACGGAACAGAATAGAGCGTTGCACTTGCGGGAGATGACACATTTCGGAAAGTATATAAATTATTGACTTTTGCTAATCTAGGTGTTGTCAGCTTACCATAGCCATTTATAAACCAGTGGTCATATCGACTAGACTCACCAATCACCAATACGACTACATTTCCAATAGGAGTTCTCGATGTATCCAATCTATTTATTCCAAACCTGTAATTATTCCAATCACTATCGAATGCACCCACCTCTCTTTGCCTTTTCAATTCGAACAACAGTGTTGATGGATACAATATCGGCTGTAATTTCTTGAATCCCAAAAGTAGCGTCCCCTTATAGTTTTTTTCTGCATTGATATAAGAGCAGCATGCAAAACCACTAATTCCGATAAGAAAAAATATAAAGGATTGCGTTAAGGATATCCTTACAGGAAAAGTTTTATGGCAACAGAACCAGCTAATAAAAACACATACCATCATCAATATTCCGATAACCAACCATCTTCCTCCCACATATTCAGAGACCTCTCTAATATTACTTGCAAACATAACTCTCCACATCTCAGGGCATAATTCAACGCCAACATCGAAATATTGAAGGCTAATCACAGGAATTAAGAGACAATAAACTACAATTATGATGCTATATATACGCATCTTCCTATAGAAAAAAATGGAGAATATCGACAATAAGTCAAATCCAAACATAAGATGGGGTATATCCATTATAACTGAAATAATAACCAATCCCAATATGAATTTTGAAATATTTATCTTTTTATTCTCCATTTCAGATTCAAAGAACTAATATCTCGAACTAAAACTATCCGCGGCTATTGGCATCGTTCATTCTGATACGACGTCCTTTGTACGTTTTGCCGTCTATAGCTTTAATCATCTTATTCGCTGATTTTTTGTCGATTTCGACCCAACTGTTCATGTCGCGCATATCGATTTTTCCAAGTACGTCTTTTTTCAGATCGCTCATGTCCAATATGAACTGCAAGAAGCTTGCTTTGTAAAAACCGTCTTTTGTTCCAAGATTGATGAAAAGACGCATCATGTCTCCATCGGAATCACGACTATATCTTTCACGTCCACCTCTCTCGCCACGATCTCCTCGGTCACTTCTTTCTCCACGATCTCTTTCTCTACCACGCCCTTGGTCTTCACGAGCACCACGCTCTCTTCTTGGAGCATCGCGCATGTTAAGATCAGGTGCGTTTTCATAATAGTTCAAGAAACGGTCAAATTCCATTACGGACAGTCTACGCAGAATTTCTTCCTTGCTTACGTCCGCAAATTTTTCCATCAAAGCCGGCATGTATGCATCAAGATTACGAGACTCGATATCAAGGCTCAATACCTTATTCATAAAAGCCATGAACTGCTTACGGCAAACTTCGATACCACTTGGTATATCCATTTTGTGGAAAGAAAGCTTCACTATTTTTTCAATAAGGCGGAGCTTGTTCAGTTCTCTGGAGTGTACGATACTCATACTGATACCTGTCAATCCTGCACGACCGGTACGTCCCGAACGGTGCGTATAGACTTCCACATCGTCAGGCAACTCATAGTTGATGACGTGCGTGATGCCTTGTACGTCGATACCACGAGCAGCGACGTCCGTAGCTATCAACAACTGCAATGTCTTGTCACGAAAAGCTTTCATGACCTTGTCACGTTGCTGTTGTGTCAAGTCGCCATGCAAAGCGTCAATATCGTAACCTTCTCGGGTCAGTTTCTCTGCTATACTCTGTGCGTCAACTTTCGTTCTTGTGAAAATAATACCATAAATACCGGGATTATAGTCGATCAAACGTTTCAACGTTTCGTAACGGTAACCGGCATTGGTCACATAATATTGGTGCTCGATGTTTTTGTTGGCCGTATTGACGGTACCAACAGTGATTTCTAATGGATCGGTCATGTACTTTTTGGTTACACGACGGATCTCGTTAGGCATCGTTGCACTAAACAGCCACGTATATTCACGTATCGGCGTGTTCTGCAGGATGAATTCTATATCATCCTGAAATCCCATGTTCAGCATTTCATCCGCCTCGTCCAAAACCACATACTTGATTTCCTCAAGATGGATTGCCTTACGTTCAATGAGGTCGATAAGACGACCTGGCGTAGCCACTACAATCTGCACACCTCTTTTCAAATCCTTTATCTGAAGAGAGATAGAACTTCCTCCATATACCGCCACCAGATGAACGGATGGCAAATATTTCCTAAAGCCTGTAATATCTTTTACAATTTGCAGACACAATTCACGTGTAGGACAGATAACCAATGCTTGTGGGTACTTTTGGTCCTTATCTATCAACTGCAATAAGGGTAATCCAAAAGCAGCAGTCTTTCCGGTACCAGTTTGCGCTAGTGCTATCAAATCCTTTGTACCGCCTAAAATAGCAGGAATAGCTTTTTCCTGAATGGCACTCGGGTTCACATAGCCTAAATCGCTGGTAGCCTTTACCAACTGCTCATCTAAACCCAATTCTTCAAATGTTATCATCTAATTATAATTAAAAATTTTTGCAAATTTACACTAAAAGGTTGGAGTATTGGGATTAATTCTATAATATTCGCACAAATTGTTGCCTTTTTCGGGCTTTATTTGTTCAATACTCTGCCGATTTTATTGGCGTTTTGCATCAATTCTCCCAGACGTTTCTGGTCTTTACTCTCCAGACTGTCCCGAAATTTTTCCAACTGTGTAATGTGCTCATTCAATACGTCCAATACGTTTTCCCTGTTTTGCAAAAGTATCGGTACCCACATGGTTGACGGACTTTTGGCCAGACGGACGGTACTTTCAAAACCCGCACTCGCCAAAGCGAATATTGCTTCCTCTTTTTTCTCTTTTTCCAAAACCGTATTGGCTAACGCAAAAGAAGTGATATGCGAAATATGGCTGATATACGCCACATGCTCGTCGTGCGCCTCAGACTGCATGTGGATAATGTGCATTCCAATAGTTTGATAGAGTTCGTCCACTTTGTCCAATACGTCACGGTCACTCTCTTCCCTATTGCAAAAAACGACAGCTTTATTGGCAAATGCACCGTGCACTGCGGCTTCCGGCCCGCTAAACTCTGTTCCCCACATTGGATGCGTGGGTAAATATCGACTGCGCTTTGAGTGATGTACGACTGCATTGACAAGATTTGTCTTGGTCGATCCCGTATCGATTACGACCTGTTTGTCCACCTCGTCCAATACAATCGGCAAAAGCTGCACGCATGCATTGACAGGCACTGCCAAAACAACCAAATCCGCTTTTTGGACGGCTTCTTTCAATGGAAGTATCTCATCCACCAACCCCAATTCGAGCGCTTTCTGTTCGTGTTCGCGGCTCAAATCCGTTCCGATGATATGCGCGGTCAATTGTTTGTCTTTCAACGCCAACGCCATCGAACCTCCTATCAACCCTAATCCAATAATAGCTGTTGTTCCTACTATTGGTGCATTTTCATTCATTGCTTTTTCTTTTCTTTTTTAAGAAAAATTATTTCCCTTTTACTCTGCGAATAGCTTCTTCAAACCGCTCAATACTACCGCAAAGGCTTACTCGAATATATTGCTCGCATTCGCTGCCAAATACGCCACCTGGCGTGACGAATACATTGTGGTTGTATAGAATATCGTCTGCCATTTCGTAACAGTCTTTGTATTTCGCTGGGATTTTTGCCCACATGAACATTCCTACCTGTTCTTTGGAATATTGGCAACCGAGCGTATCCAATAGTTCGTAAACCTTGCCTCTTCTTTCCGCATAAATCTTATTGACCGAATCGTGCCATTCTTTTCCCAAACTCAACGCTTTAGTCGCTGCCAACTGCAACGGTTTGAACATGCCGCTGTCCATATTGGACTTAAACCGCAGGATTTCGTTGATGCGTTCCGGATGTGCAATCAGCATCCCAACTCTCCAGCCAGCCATGTTGTGCGACTTGCTCAACGAGTTCAATTCGATAGCGACATCCATTGCACCGGGAACACTCAACAAGCTAATCGGATTGTCATTCAGTATAAAACTATAAGGATTGTCGTGTACCAATAATATCTGGTGTTTTTTGGCGAAAGCCACCAATTTTTCAAAAATATCCTGCGAAGCAGGCTGTCCTGTCGGCATCTGCGGATAGTTGACAAACATCAACTTTACACCGTCCAATCCATTGCTTTCAATTGTATCAAAATCAGGATACCAATTATTTTCAGCTTTCAAAGCATAAGGAACTAATTGTGCACCCGTCAACGTCACATTGCTGGAATAAGTCGGATAGCCCGGATTGGGTACCAATACCTTATCTCCTGGATTGAGATAAGTCATACAGATATGCATGATACCTTCCTTGCTTCCCATCAACGGTAATATTTCCATATCGGGGTTAACGTCTACATGATACCATTTTTTGTACCAGTTTGCCATGGCATTTCTCAATTCGGGAATACCTTTATATCCTTGATAACCATGATTAGCAGGATTAGTAGCCGTTTCCTGCAACTCCTTAATTACATCAGGATGTGGCGGAAGGTCAGGACTACCAATAGCAAGACTGACTATATTTTTTCCCTGTTTGTTCAACTCGTCGATTTCCCTGAGTTTTTTGGAAAAATAATATTCATTTATATTTTGAAGACGATCAGCGACAGAAAGCATTTTGAGTTATGAATTATAAGTTATGAATTATGATTTGCAAAACATTTTCAAGTTTCCAAATCATCAAATTTTCAAATTAAAAAGTTTTTCCTTTTTTATAGATGCCGTATATTTTCATATTGCGCGTCAGGGGAACTATTGCTGCCAGCGTATGATGGAAAATATCCATATTCTCAAATTCCAAATCCGCATGAAAACTGTATTCCCAGTTTGACCCGGGTATTGGCGAACTTTGCAGCTTGCTCAGATTTACGTCGTTTTCTGCAATCTTGGTCAATACTTTAGCCAGACTACCTTTCGTATGATCGGTATAGAAATAGATAGAAGCCTTATTGGCATCTTCGACTTCCTTGACCTGATCGGCTCGTTTCAACATCAAGAACCTTGTATAGTTCTTTTTCATGGTATTGATTTCGGGAGCAAGGATATTGAGATCGTAGATATCGGCCGCCGCCGCACTAGCAATGGCAGCGATAGTCTTGTTTTTGTTTTCCCTGATACGTTTTGCACTCAGGGCAGTGTCTTCCGACTCCACCATTTTCCAGTCATGCTTGTCCAGAAAGTCAGCACATTGGAGCAATGCCATCGGATGTGAATGAACCTCTCTAACATCTTCTATATTGACACCAGGTAAAACCATCAGGTTTTGGCGTATGGTCAGGTATACTTCCCCAATAATGCGAAGGTTGCTTTTCTTCAACAGGTTATAATTGGGAAGAATGCTACCTGCAATGGAGTTTTCGATAGCCATCGTTCCGCCGTCACTCTGGGTCTTGCTGCCTGCAATAGAAACGACTTCCTTAAACGTATCACAGCAGATCATCTCCGTGTCCAGTCCCCAAAATTGTCTGGCCGCCTGTTCGTGAAAACAACCTCTGTAACCCTGTATTGATACTTTTGCAATTTGCGATTCCATCTAACTAATAATTCAAATAATCTTGATATAAAAAAAGTCCCGGTCAACCAGACCGGGACAACTATATTTAATGAACAATTTTCAGCAAATAATTACCCGATCTACTTTGTGCTAAAGTAAAAAAAGTAATAGAAACCAAAAGTGTTGCTCGTATTTATCATATTCAAAACAGCCTTTCATATCCTTGAAGGCAAGGCAAATGTAATTACCTAATAATTAGCAGGCAAATTTTTTTTAAATAAATAAATGAACATTTGTTAGCAAAAAGAAAAAACTATATATTTGCCCTGCTTTTGACGGAAATTGTCCCTCGAAACAAATGGGCCTCTAACGAATGAATTGCCGTCTTCGATTGCTTGTTATTCTCTTAAATATTAAGTTTTAGTAACTAAACCTAACAAAAAAGTTCCGTCATATATGACGGAACTTTTTTGTTTATACGGTAAACTCTTTCGGATTATTTTCCTGGAGTTGCAGGAGCTGCTTGTGCAGGGGCTGCATGTCCTTGCTGTTGCTGTTGTTGCATTTGTTGCTGCAATGCCTGCATGTCAATCTGTGGTGTCGCAGAAGCCGCTGGTTTAGGAGCTGGTTTCTTCACGTCCAAAACTTCTACATCAAAAACCAAATTTGCATTAGGTGGAATCTGACCTCCTTGACCTTGAGGGCCATAACCCATGAAGGAAGGAACAATGATTTTACCTTTTCCACCTTTTCCGAACAATTTCAGACCGGATTCCCATCCTGGGATTACCATGTGCTGTCCAAGAACAACGTCAAATGGTTGGTCATGACCTTTGGATTTGTCCATATTGGTATCGAAGATAGAATCCGTCTTCATCAATTTACCTTTATATTTAATGGAAACTTCCAAACCAGAATCTGCTTTAGCAGCTTGGTCACCCGCGTTTTCCACGACAACGAATACGCTGTCTTTGGTCATTTGCGCAGTAAGGTTTTTATCTTTCAGGTACTTTTGTACATCAGCCATTTCGCGGCCTTTTTCTTTGTTCACTTCTTTTGCTACGTCCGCCATAACGTCCGCTTCAGTACTAAATTTTCCGATAATGGAAACTTTACCAATAATCGTTGAACCTTTGGCGAAAAGTGGATTTTCCTGCATTGCATTTCTTGCGATTAAGGAATCAACGTTTACCTTGAATTCTGCACTGTCTCCAGCTCTCATCATAGTAAACAACTCTCTGAAATGCATGTCGTGACGGCTAGTCGTATCTACTCTGTCATAGCCTGGCATACCACCTGTATAGGTCGAATAGATCAATGTATCTTTCTTTCCTTTTCTTTTAATACTATATTCAACGTTGAACTTTACAAAGTCTCCAGCTTTCAACAAGGAATCTTTGCTGTCTTTTCCGGCGAAGATTTTATATTCCAAGCCATCTTTTGTTTTTTTGTACGCTCCACCTTGGCAAGAGCAAAACATAATGGCTACTGCAGCCACGCATACTGATAATAGTTGTCTCATTACTAGACGTTTGTTTTAATGTTTATTTTATTGTATTTGAATTAGAATCTTTTTTCCATTGTTTAATATTGGTAAGGCGCCGACAATTCCTTTTCGTATTGCTCCAATACATTTTTGAATTGCTTAACTGCCTCGTCCAATGGTTCCGTACTTAAGCCTCCCGCCGCATTTTTGTGACCACCACCATTGAAATGCGCCCTAGCAAACCTATTGACATCAAAAGTACCTTTGCTCCTGAAACTCCATTTGCGCGCGTTTTCCTCTCTGTCGATAACGATTGCCGCAAACTTTATTCCCTCCAAAGCTAACATATAATTTACTAATCCTTCCGTATCGCCCGTTTGCGTCTTGAAATGTACCAAGTCCGAACGCGGAATTACCATCATTGCCGTATTGTATTGGTAGAAAACCTCCATCCTATTGAGCAATGCATTTCCCAGGAAACGCAAACGCGTCTCGCGGAAACTGTCGTATATCCTTTCGTGTATTGGAGTATGTTTCAGTCCCAACTGTTTGAAATGTACTACGGCTTGATGCACGCTTGCCTTGGTCGAAGGAAAACGGAAAGTGCCCGTATCGGTCATTATTCCCGTATACAAGCAAGTCGCAATATCCAAATCCAACAGTGCCGTATAACCTGCATCCATGATGAAATCGTACACCATCTCGCAGGTAGAACTTTTGTTTATGTTGCTAACGCCATATTGGAACGCTTCTTTCTGTGGTTCTTCATGATGGTCAATCAAAACCTTAACAGCATTGCTTTTTTCCAAAAGCGAAGCCATATTTTTCGTCCGACTAAAAACATTGAAATCCAGACAGAATATTATTGCCGCCTCATCAATCAGCTTTTCGGACAACGAAAGATTGGCTTCGTAATCAATCACGTCCTTGCAACCCGGCAACCAGTCCAGAAAGGAAGCCCAATTGGTCGGCGAGATGACATGTGTCTTAAAACCCAGCTTGCGCAGGAAAAGAGAAAGTCCTAAAGTAGAACCCAATGCATCGCCGTCAGGTTTCTGATGCATGGTGATTACTACATCCTTAGGCGTAGATAAAAAGGGATAAAATTCTGTAATAGCCTCCATAGAGGGCGCAAAAATCCTATTTTCAATCAATATGGTCAAATATTTTGTTGTAATAATAATAAAATAATCGCATTCCGTTGCATATTCCTCTTCGTATGCCTACTTTTGCACCTCAAAATAAAAAAGTCTCATGAGCAACAGAACATTTACGATGATCAAACCGGACGCTACCGCAAAAGGATATACCGGCGCAATCTTAGATCAAATCATTAAAGGAGGTTTCAAAGTTGTTGCTTTGAAATGGACCAAATTAACAAAAGAACAAGCTGGTGCTTTCTACGAAGTACACAAGGAACGTCCTTTCTACGGCGAACTAGTTGACTTTATGAGCAGCGGTCAGATCATCGCGGCTATATTGGAAAAAGACAACGCCGTTGCTGATTTCCGTACATTAATCGGCGCAACCAATCCTGCTGACGCGGCGGAAGGAACTATCCGTAAGAACTTTGCTTCATCTATTGGTGAAAATGCAGTACACGGAAGTGACAGCGACGAAAACGCTAAAATCGAAGGTGATTTCTTCTTTTCCAAATTGGAAAGATTCTAAGAACTTAGAAGTATTAAATCTACATAATACGTTGAAAGGCTTGCAAGTTTTTGCAAGCCTTTCGTTTTTCTGGCATATTTTCAATTGCTCAAATATTTTATGCCCACATTGCAGGAAAGGCATTTTTTCTCGTTGCAGTATTGATGGTATAGTTCCAGCAAAGCCTGTGATTCCAAAGCATTGACGGACAGAGTTCGGAACGATTTCCATTTTTCCAAAATCGTATTGGCTTCCGGTTTTATTTGCGAAAGCCAGCGAATTGATTTTTCCTGAATATTTTCATATTGATGAAAAGTACCGTAGGCAAACACAACCGGAATCACGCAATTAATCAAAATCACGTCAACCATCGAATCTCCCAATTTTTTTGGACTGGCTTGAGCAGATATTTTTTCAAATACAAAATGATTGTCCCAATACATACTTGCCATCACATCGAACAATTGACGAACATCTTCCAAAGAATCTGCATCAACAATCTTGGTAAACAAATGCGCTGAAACATGTAATAGCATTGCCAATTGCGCCAATCTTATAGTAGGAAAATTACGTGTATGCATCCGCAAA
>JAATFC010000168.1 GCA_015655435.1 Chitinophagales bacterium
CCCGTTATTGGTTTTCGTTCTTTCGGACAGGACAAGTGGCGGGTTGCCCAATACGGTTCGCAGATTATGCTTGGTTTGCAGAGTAAAGGCGTGATGGCAACAGCCAAACATTTCCCCGGACACGGTGATGTGGCGGTGGATTCGCATCTGGATTTGCCGGTTATCAATAAGTCGTTGGCGGAGTTGGATACGTTGGAATTAGTGCCGTTTCGGGAGATTTTTAAGCAAGGTGTCGGAAGCGTGATGATTGCGCATCTTGCCATTCCGGCGATTGATTCCACACCCAATCTCGCAACTTCTCTTTCTTCTAAAAATATCAATGGTCTGTTGCGCCAACAGCTCGGTTTTCAGGGAATTTCTTTTACGGATGCGTTGGAGATGAAAGGCGTTGCCAAATTTTTCCCGCAGGGAAAAGCAGGCGTTCAGTCCTTAATTGCAGGTAATGATATGCTGTGTTTGCCAGGCGACGTAAAAGGAACTATCAAGGAACTCAAAAAAGCCATCAAAGACGGAAGTTTTTCGATGGAGGAATTGGACGCGCGTGTGAAGAAAGTACTTTTGGCAAAATACAATCTCGGCTTGTCGCAAAAACCCGTAATAGATACCACCAATTTATTGGCGGACTTGAACAAAGACATTGCCAATATGCGTGCGGCTGTCGCGCTGGAAGCCTTGACTTTATTACGTCTCAATGACAGCACGATATTGAATCCTTCTATTGGAAAGATTGCTTACGTTGCTATTGGTGCTTCCGATAATACGACTATTGGCAATGCGTTCAACAAGGATTTCAAAGCGGATCAATATAATGTGAGCTATAAATCGGATGCTAGTACAATTGCTGCGTTGCTCAATACTTTGAAGGCAAAGGCCTATGATAAGATTTATATTGGTATACATGATTTTTCCAAACGTCCGGCGAACAATTTCGGTATTCCAAACACCATCGTACAATTGGCGAATGATATTGACAAAAACTTCAATGCGGCAACTATAGTATTCGGAAACCCTTATGCAGCCAAGTTTTTCCTGAATAGTAAAAATCTTATAGTTGCTTACGAAGACGACAGTATCTTCCAAAAAACGGCTTTTGTTGCGCTGACTCAACAAGCGGGATTCCATGGACATCTGCCCGTTACGATTTCGGAAGCATTTCCGTTTAACTATGGTTTAAAAAAAAACGATATTCCGGTAGTTTTTCCGACCGCGGTAGGCATGAACGCGCAGCGACTAGAAGCAATTGACAGCATTGTGGACAAGGCTATTACCGCGCATGCTTTTCCTGGTTGTGAAGTGCTGATTGCCCGAAAAGGGAAAATTGTCTTTTACAAAAATTACGGCTATCTCACGTATGACAGCACGCAACACGTTGCTACGAAAGACTTGTACGATATTGCGTCCTGCACGAAAGTTTCCGCTACGACCGTTTCCATTATGCGTCTGGTAGAAGAGGGTAAAGTGAGTTTGGACAAAACGTTGGCAGATTATTTACCTTTTTACAAAGGCTCGGACAAGGCCAATATGACTATTCGAGATATTCTTTTGCATCAGGCAGGATTCATGCCCGATACTTTTTTTGATAGGATATTTTTGGACTCAAGCGGTAATCCTTTATCCGGTTTCTTTTCTCCTGAAAAAAATGAGGAATATAGTGTTACTGTTACGGATAAAATGTATTTCCGAAAAGACCAACTACCGAAAATAGATACTGCAATACGTGCAGACAAACTCGGGCCAAAAGATAAATACGTATATAGTGACAACGATTTCATCATATTGGGTGATATCGTGAAAGCCTTGACTGGTCAGACTTTGGATCAATATGCAGCAGAGAATTTTTACAAACCGCTGGGTATGACGACTACAACATTTTTACCTTTGGAAAATGGTTTTGCAAAAAATCAGATTGCTCCTACTGAAGATGAAAAAACCTTCCGTCACCAACAAATATGGGGAACTGTGCATGACCCGAGAGCGGCGCTTATGGGCGGGGTTGCAGGACACGCGGGACTTTTTACAGATGCAATAGACCTTTCTAAATTATACTTGATGTTGTTGAATGGCGGTTTGTACAACGGGAAACAATATTTACAAAAAAATACCATCGACCAATGGACGGCATACAACAGCAAAATCAGTCGACGCGGTTTGGGATTTGATAAACCCGCAAAGGATGTCGCTACCGAGAAGAACCCTTATCCTTCGCGATACGCTTCCATTGCAACTTTCGGGCATACGGGATATACAGGCACTTGCATATGGGCTGACCCCAAAGAAGAATTGTTGTTTATCTTTTTGTCAAATAGGGTCTATCCTGATGGTGGAGTCAATACAAAAATCAGCAAACTCAATGTCCGTGAGAACATATTGGACGCTGCATACAAGGCAATCGAGCATTGATAGTTGACAATGTACTCCTTTCTCCTAAAAGAAAAAGGTTGAGATGAGGTTCAAAACGCCCATTTTCAAAAAAGAAATAACCGCATTCAAAATTTTATCATTTTCTTGCCTCCGCGTGCAGTGAGTAGCATTTGGATATTTGTATATTTGTTCGAAAAATTTAAAACACTGGTCAATAGCCAGTGTTTATTGTGATATGAGCAGACCACATTTTGGTAAAAGTTTATTTTTCTTGTTTTTCGCTTTGTTGGCGTCGGTGAGCCTGATGGCGCAAGTGGCACTTAAGCTGGAGGTTTCCAGCAATGCTATTGGCAAGGATGAGGTATTGCAGGTTTCCTATTCCGTAAAAAACGCGTCCGAACTTAACAGCGGATTGTCCGTGTCTAGTTTTCCCGGTTGGAAGATTGTTTCAGGTCCTCAGACCTCTCAGGAAACGAGCATCGTTAATGGCGTGACGTCTTCTTCTATTGGATATGTTTACCTATTGCTACCGCAAAAAACAGGAAAACTGTCTATTCCCGGTGCGACGATTACTGCCGATGGCAAGAAACTTTCTTGTGCTGGGACGACGATACAAGTGAGTAATCAACCGTCCAATGGAGGCTCTATGCCTTCAAATTCTGGTGGTGGTAGCGGCATGTCCGGTTTGCAATCGCTGTTGGACCAATTTGCCGGAGGCTCACCCGATGAAGTGGAATCGGGAAATGTTTTGCATAGAGGAGAGTCTGCCGAACAAAAAATAAAGGACAATATGTTTGTCCGCGCGACTCCAAACAAAAAAAGTGTGTACGTAGGCGAACCATTCGTGGTTACCTACCAGTTATATTCAGCCTTGGGTGGACAATCCAAAGTGACGGCGCAACCTAGTTTTACGGGTGTAAGCGTATTGGATTTGACAAAAGAAAGCCAACCAGAAATGGTGACGGTCGGCAACAGACGTTATCGAGCTTTTTTGATAAGAAAAGTACAGTTGACGGCTTTGCAGCCGGGTTCGATTGCTCTCGGTTCGGTCGAGACTTCCAACGAGATTCCCTTTACGGCTTATGACGATCCTTACCATCAGCAGACCTACACGCAATTACTCAAAAATCCCGCTGTAAATGTTGAGGCTAAAGCGTTACCGGAAGCGGGTAAACCCGCAGATTTTTCGGGAGCAGTGGGACGGTTTCAGATACATGTCGTTCCGCAAAATTCCCAATTGCCGGCAGGTGAAAACAATACGCTGCACATCGAAATAACGGGCGAAGGAAATCTTTTGCCCGCTACGATGCCACAAGTCAGTTGGCCGGAAGGAGTGGAACACTATGACCCGAAAGACAGCCAGAGTGTAGACAAAAGAAATTTTCCGGTATTGGTTTCCAAGGTATTTGAAGTGCCGTTCATTGGTGACAAGCAAGGAAAGGTCACTTTTTCACCTGTTTCTTTTTCCTATTTTGACCCGAACGATGGAGCTTACAAGACTATAAAATCTGACCCTTTTACAGTAGAATTTACCGCGCCGCTTCCGAAAAAAACCAATAACGACAATAGTTTCGGAACCAGCATTACGAGTGTGGCAAAAATATTGGGCGGAGTGACTGTTGCAATATTGTTGATTTTGTTGATTGTAAAAGCGACCAAGAAAAACAAGAAGTTGCCAAACCGAAACAAAGAAGAAAAAAAGGAACAAAAAAGCGATGAAGCCGCTCCGTGGAATCTGGAAAAGAAGGAAAATAATTTAGAAAAAGAAACAGTGTCCAATACACCGCCAACATTATCCAATACAGAAACCGTTGCACAATCATCTGAAACCAAAACGGAAGACCAACAGAAAAAGAACTTCGACATCGAACTACAACGAATCATGCTTTGTACCAACAAGTCCGAGATGTATGGATTGGGTTCCAATATGATCCAGGAATTGCTGGCAATCTATCTGAATGTTCCGGTACAGTCCAAAGACCAATTGTTGCAAATACTCCAACAATCTTCCAAAACCGAATCTGATAAGGGAAACATATTGCAGTCCGTGCAGTCCTTACAAGACCAGATTAATCGCGGTCTCTACAGTCCATTGTTCTCAGATGCAGACAAACTTCATCTGGTTGATGGATTGAATGATTTGCGTAAATGGACTGGATTGTAAAAACCTCAACTCAAAAGTGCCTATGAAATTCGACGTAAACATCCAGTCGCCATTCAAAAGTACGATTGACAAATATCCTAACCAAACAAAGGAAGATGCCGCGCTTTTGTTTAAATCCATTGACTGGAAAGGTTTGTGGGATACGATTATGGCATCGGGCAGTAGTCAGGAAAGCGACTATTATTACTATGAAGTTTCCTATCAAAACAACATAGGTGAAAAGTTCATGCTGCATGTCGCCTGTACTATTGGAGAGAATGTTTGTTTACGGTTTTTCAGACCAAAGACTGTAATGAAAACAGTTTGGTTCAAGAAAAAGGAAGTTTTCGAACCACAGTTTGAAACACAAATGGACGATGTGCCCGTGCATTTTGCCTATAACTGTCTGATGGCATTTCTGAATGAAAACAATCTCTTTCTGGAAAACAATATTGAACAACGAATTATAGACTTGGACTAAATCTTCAAGATGCTCAGTTCGCAGATTGGA
>JAATFC010000321.1 GCA_015655435.1 Chitinophagales bacterium
AAGAGTATCCTCTTTCTTATTTTGTGCATATACATTGTTAATCAGCAAATAAAATAAACCAATCAAAACCAATGAATATTTAAAAATGAATTTCATATATTCTTACATTTACAAGCCCAATAATTGTTTGTTCAAATTTTCATCTAAGCCAGATGCCGCAAAATCATCAAATACATGATCCGTAACATGGATGATATGCTCTTTGATGAACTGCGCACCTTCGCGAGCTCCGTCCTCTGGATGTTTCAATGCGCACTCCCACTCCAATACAGCCCAACCTGGAAAATCATATTGCGCCATTTTACTGAAAATCGATTTGAAATCAACCTGTCCATCTCCCAAAGAGCGGAAACGTCCGGCACGATCCACCCAGTTTTGGTAACCGCCATAAACGCCTTGACGTCCTGTAGGATTGAATTCTGCATCTTTTACATGAAACATTTTTATCCTTTCATGGTAAATGTCAATATGCTGCAAATAGTCCAAACATTGCAAAACATAATGCGACGGATCGAATAATATATTGGCTCGTTGATGGTTGTTTACTTTTTCCAAAAACATTTCGTAAGTAATTCCGTCGTGCAGGTCTTCGCCTGGATGCAGTTCATAACAAAGGTCAATACCATTCTCTTCGTAAACATCCAATATTGGTCTCCAACGTTTTGCCAATTCGTCAAAAGCCTCGTCTACCAAGCCTGCAGGTCGCTGCGGCCAAGGATAAACAAACGGCCAAGCAAACGCTCCACTAAAAGTCACGCTAGCGTGCAAACCAAGATTTTTGGATGCCTGAGCCGCGTATTTTACTTGCTGTACCGCCCATTCCTGCCTTGCTTTCGGATTGCCACGCAATTCCTTTGGTGCAAACCCGTCAAACAGCGTGTCATAAGTCGGATGAACAGCAACAAGTTGTCCTTGCGTATGTGTGGAAAGTTCGGTTATTTCAACGCCGTTTTATTTAGCAATACCGTTAATTTCGTCTGCATAGTCATTACTTTCAGCGGCTTTTTTCAAATCAATAAAACGAGCATCTGCGGTTGGAATCTGCAAACCTTTGTAACCGAGTCCGCTGGCCCATTTCGCTATATTGGACAAGCTGTTGAACGGTTCTTTTTCTCCTATGAATTGAGCTATAAATATGGCAGGACCTTTAATCGTCTTCATGTTTTACGGTTTCTGATTGGCTAATTTACTACAAATACACTATTCCGAACTATGTCGTAAACTTCGTCCATTTCTGTTGTGCCTGATGGGAACGAATGACATTCTCAATAAATGCCATACCGTGAATGCCTTCGTCAACTGAAGGATAATCCGGCTTTTCGCCATTCAAATCCTCTCCCCGTATATCCAATATAAAATTTCTATAATGGTTGGCAAATGCTTCCAAATAACCTTCTGGATGACCTGCTGGCGTTCTACAGTTATTAGATGCAATTGGATAAAGCCCAATATTACCCGAACCTGCACGTAATATTTCTGCTGGTTTATCCGCCCATTTAACTATAAGTGTATTGGGTTCCATCTGATGCCATTCCAAGCCGCCTTTTTCACCATATATACGAAGCGTAAGATTATTCTCCTCTCCTGCCGCAATCTGTGTCGCAGCCAACATTCCCGTCGCTCCATTATTGAATTTAAGCAAAACCATGCCATCATCATCTAACTGGCGACCTTCCACTACAGTATTGAGCATGGCACATAGTTCAGTTGTTTCCAATCCGGAAACATATTCTGCCAAGTTGATGGCATGCGTACCAATATCGCCCATGCAGCCGCTCGGTCCGGACTTTTTGGGATCTGTACGCCAGGCAGCTTGCGCGTTTCCTTCTTTTTCGGATGGTTGGTTCAACCATCCTTGAATATACTCTACGTAGATTTTTCGGATGTTGCCTAGCTGTCCATTTTTGATAATTTCACGGGCTTGTTTTACCATTGGATAACCTGCGTAAGTATAAGTCAGCAATAGTTTTAGGCCGGTTTCTTCTACTTTATCTTTCAGCTTTTCTGCTTCATCCAAACTAAAAGTTATAGGCTTGTCAATCGCCACATGAAAACCATTTTCCAAAGCCAACATAGCTGGTGCAAAATGTGCAAAATTGGGTGTGACGATGCTTACAAAATCCATCCTTTCATCAGCAGAAAGTTTGGATTCGCCCAATATCATTTCTTCATAAGAACTATAAATACGACCTTCCGGAAGGAACAATAATTTGCCGCTTTCTTTAGCCACTTTTTCACGCGAACTCAATGCTCCGCAAACCAATTCTATCTGTCCATCCATATTGGCGGCAATACGGTGTATGGCTCCTATAAAAGAACCAATGCCTCCGCCAATCATACCCATTCTGAGTTTTCTTTCTTCCATACTATTTCCTTCTGACTATAATACTATACTATAAAAAAGAAGACTAGCTCAGAGCCCAAGCTTTGTCTCCTTTTTTATAAGGATAATCCCCCTCATATTTCCCCGGAACAGGCACGTAACGCATTGCCTTTGTTGCCCCAGGTTCGGACGTAAAATATCCTAATAGCGTAAGTTGCTTGATCAATGCAAAATAGTGATTTGGTTCACTATCTTTTTTATTTTTCTTATAGTCCTTCTGTTCTTTATCGAGTTGTATCAACAACTGAGTTCTTTGCTCAGGAGTCGCATCCATAAATGATTTCTTGAATTGAGTTTCGGATAACTCGTCTATTTTTTTCAGACCATCAATAAATACTTTTTGGTCTTCAGGCGTATAGCAATCGCGCACCATTACAGCCATGAATGCACCCAACTTAGCTTCTTTAGCTCCGGGCGTATTTGTTTTAGGTAAAATAGTTTCGGCTATCTCGTCCAGATAGGCTGTCTGTTCTGCTTCAAAAAGCCCTTCGACACTACTAGAAGAACCTTTTTGTTTACAGCCAGAAAGAAAAAGCTCACCGCCAACGACAGAGCCGCCAACCAATAAGGCTACACTTTTCAGGACACTTCTTCTATCCATGATATTTGAGTTATGAGTTATAAATTTTAAACTATAAGTTGATTACTTTATAATAAACAACTATAAATTTCCTTTTTTCGATTCACTGACTGCATGGTCGACAGCACTTGCTGTCAAAGCCATATAGGTCAATGACGGATTCTGACAAGCAGAAGATGTCATCGCTGCACCGTCTGTCACAAATACATTTGGCGCATCCCACACTTGGTTAAATCCATTGAGTACGGAGGTTTTTGGGTCTCGACCCATTCTAGCCGTTCCCATTTCGTGGATGCCCATACCCAATACAGCTTCCTGATTATAAGTGTGTACATTTTTAACTCCAGCGGCTTCCAACATTTCTTTTGCGTCGTTTTCCATGTCTTTACGCATCTTGAGTTCATTTTCCCTAACGACGGCATCAATAGCAAGAACGGGAAGTCCCCATTTGTCTTTTTTATTTTTGTCCAGATACATATAGTTGTCGTGATAAGGAAGTGTTTCTCCAAAACCACCCATGCCCATCGACCACTGTCCGGGTTCTGACAAAGCATCCTTGAAAGCCCCGCCAATATTCAGTTCGGCTATTTCACGACCCCAGCCATCACGACCTGCACCACCTTGATAACCAAATCCTCGGATATAGTCTCTTTTCTCTCCATTTAGGTTGCGATAACGAGGAATGTAAACACCGTTGGCACGACGACCGAAATAATATTTGTCCTCATAACCTTCGACAGTTCCACCAGCTCCCACACGCAGATGATGGTCCATAATATTATGTCCTAGTTCTCCACTACTACTACCCAAACCTTCCGGCCAGATATCCGTCGCAGAGTTCATCAATACCCAAGCACTATTCAATGCGGAGGCATTGAGGAAAATTATTTTTGCATAATATTCGTAAGTCTTATTGGTTTCAGCATCCAATATTTCTACACCTTTTGCTTTTTTAGTGTCTTTATCGTATAAAATTTTTGTAACGATACTCCAGGGGCGCAAAGTCAGATTTCCGGTCTTCATTGCAGCAGGAAGAGTCGATGACTGCGTACTGAAATAACCTCCAAATGGACAGCCTAACCAACATTTATTTCGATATTGGCAATTGGTTCTTCCTTCCATAGGTAACGTTATATTGGCCGTACGACCGATAATCATGTGACGGTCGTTTTTATAGTGTTCCTTGATGCGTTTTGCTATATCTTTTTCGACTATGTTCATTTCCATTGGCGGCATAAACTCGCCATCCGGCAAAATAGGTACACCGTCTTTGTTTCCGGAAATACCTGCAAACTTTTCGACATAACTATACCAAGGTGCTAGGTCTGCATAGCGAATAGGCCAGTCAACGGCTATCTTGTCTTTCAGGTTAGCCTCGAAGTCAATGTCATGCAAACGATATGATTGCCTGCCCCACATCAAGGAGCGTCCACCAACATGATATCCTCTGAACCAGTCAAAAGGCTTGTCCTCCACATAAGGAGATTCCTGCTCATTAACCCAATAGTCCAAGTTAGTTTCATTCAACGGATAGTCTCGTTTGAGTACAGGGTACGCTTCAATCATTTTCTGCGTACGACCACCGCGATGTTCAAATTCCCAGGGAGCTTTATTGGCATTTGTATAGTCTTTGACATGCTCAATATTGCGTCCTCTTTCCAACATCAGAGTCTTGAGTCCTTTTTCCGTGAGTTCCTTTGCAGCCCAGCCTCCGGAGATTCCAGAGCCTATGACTATAGCATCAAAAGTATTGTTTGCCATAAGAAATGAGATTTTAAAAAAGTATCTTCGTCAATAGTAAATGAAATGTAAATATTACAAGTTTTCCAACTTGCACTATATTTCAAACAACCGTTCATTCGTTTCCAAATATAGTATTTCTTTCAAAAAAGCACAATCGATTGTTTCTTTTTTTTCAAAAAAAACAGATTGTACTTAAAAAAATAACAAAAGAAAATAGGAAGAATCAAAAAGTATTTAATACTTTAGTAAAACGTTTTTGCTTAGGAGTACTATATTATTTGCCATACTATAATTAAATTTTTACTGAATGGAAAAATCAAAACAGACTTCCGACAAAGAGGTCAGTGCATCGAGACGTTCTTTCATCCGAAATTCCGCTCTGACGCTTGCGAGTTTTTACATTGTACCTCGTCACGTACTAGGTGGCAGAGGTTATGTCGCACCTAGTGACAAACTGCTCATTGCAGGTATCGGTGCTGGAGGAAAAGGCGGAGATGACATTCGTCATTTTGCCAAAAGTGCGCGTGCAGAGATTGCGTTTTTGTGTGATGTAGATGATGCAAGAGCCAAACAGAATGTTGATCTTTTTCCTAAAGCAAAATACTATCGCGATTGGCGGGAACTATACGAAAAAGAAGGTAAAAATTTCGATGCGGTTTCCGTTGGAACGCCAGACCATAACCATGCTATCAT
>JAATFC010000180.1 GCA_015655435.1 Chitinophagales bacterium
GATGCAAACGACGAATGTCCCGACGCAGCAGGCCCAGCAATGTTAAACGGTTGTCCTGATAAGGACGGCGACGGTGTAGCCGATAAATTTGATAAATGCCCCGACGTTGCAGGAACCGTTCAATACCAAGGATGTCCGGTACCTGATGCCGATGGTGACGGCGTTTTGGATAACGTAGATAAATGTCCTAACGTAGCAGGTTTGGCCGCCTACCAAGGTTGCCCGATGCCTGATGCTGATAATGATGGCGTAGCCGATGATATGGATAAATGTCCTAATGTAGCAGGCCCGGCTTCAAACGCAGGTTGCCCAGAGGTAAAAGAAGAGGTAAAACAAAGATTAGCCTTCGCCGCAACAGCCATTCAGTTTGAAACTGGTAAAGCAACCCTTAAGAAAACTTCTTATCCACAATGCGATGAAATCGTGAAAATTCTTAACGATTATCCTGATTATAATATGACCGTTGATGGCTATACCGATAACACCGGTAGCGCCCCTAAAAATCTGGTATTATCTCAAGACAGAGCCAACGCCATTAAATCTTACTTCGTAGGAAAAGGCGTAACCCCTGAAAGAATAACAACAGCAGGCCACGGCATCGAAAACCCTGTAGCAGACAACAAAACAGCCGCAGGCAGAGCCAAAAACAGAAGAGTGGAAATGAATTTAAAATTGAAAGATTAATATTTTAAGAAGGTTATAATTATTAAAGGCCGTTCCCATATAATGGGAATGGCCTTTTTCATATTTATCAATAATGATAACTTAATTTTTGTTTAATTAATGAAATATGTACATTTGAATATTATTAACCTAAATTTTATTTATCATGAAGAGATTATTGATTCCACTCCTTTTATTTATTGGGGTACATGAGGTACGGGCGCAAGCTGATCCGACACACGACGAATTTGGGAACCTGAAACAGGAGATTGTGAAAAATATTAGCGAATTTGGCGGATTCCCTAATGATGGAATTGATGACTCTAAAGCTCTTGATTCTGCGGCTAGATGGTTTAATGAAAGCAATGGAAATATTAACTATACCACACAATATGGTGTTCTCAAGTTCGACTCTGGCGAATATGTCGTAGGCGACCAAGAAACTACTAATTCTTTAGACTTTAGTGTTCTTGAACATGATAAGCCGAAGTATCAGGCTACGTTTCAAGATATTGATGGTCTGATAATTAAAGGAACGGGCATTTCACAAACTAAAATAAGTATAAAGCAGGGTGTTTATTTTGGATACTTTCAGAGGTCCGACATCTCAGATCCTCATATAGGAGCGTATGCCAATAGTAATGCTGTTCCGGCCAGCGCTGGAATAATCTTTCTTATTTCGTGGTCAGCAAAAAACGTTCAAATTCAGGATATGGAATTGAATGGCAACAGTGACACTTATGTTGTTGGATATCCAACAACCCTAGGTGGAGATTGGGTTTGTTTTAGCAACGGCATCTATACATCAACAATGCAGTCATTGAGTTTAAATAATCTTTATATTCACAATTTTGGTTATGATGGTATAAGGGTAGAAGTATCGCAGACTATACTCCCTAGCGGAAAATATCACCTCACAATGGATCATGTTATATCTAAATGGAATGGGAGGCAGGCTTTATCATGGGTAGATGGAAGAGATATATTGATTGAAAACTCGGAATTTTCTTATACTCGAATAAAAGAAGGAAGTTCAGATGCAATAAGCCAGGTTGCAGGATCTCCTGGTAGCAATGTTGACATCGAACCAGAGCCAGTAAACGGACCTCCGGGTATAATAAGAAACGGTACTTTTAATAATTGTAAAATGGTTGGTAATCCATGGCCATCTTCTTCACTAATCATCCAATTGAATTCGGACAGTATCACATTTAATCGTTGCCAAATAAAAACAGGTCAAAATTTTTGGGCGGCTATAGGATTTGTAAGACTCGAAAACAGAAATTTTACTTTTAATCAATGCGATATTTCGGGCACAATTGACTTTGCTCGTATTCAGGGAGAGATGACTCATTTACCGGATGTGGGCTTTACTCGTTTTATGGATTGTAATATTTCTGGTAGCGAAAATGCAGGAGGACTTGGTAATGCACTGATAAGCGTTCATGATCGTGTTTTGTTCGATCGTTGTAATATCAAACAAATAAATCAAAGGCCAATATTTCAAATCATTGACAAAACTAATGATGGATTTGGCATTTCTAATCCCGATTTTTACACAACATTAAATAATTGCAATATCTCATCAACATATGTGTCCGATCCTTCCGCCTCGGATTTGCGTGGCCGCATGTATGCCCTGAGATTTACGGGAAGTACAAAATGGACGCATGATATTACCTCAAGCCCTATGAATGGACAAAATCTGTTTTTTAAAAATGCCACGCTTAATGGAAGTAGCCTATATAGTCCCATGAATAGATTCGTTTTTCCGAATATAAATTTGTTCACAGGTAGTTCATATGGCTATCAAGTTGATCCTACATGGGATCCTTACGCGTATGAACGTCCTATTATAATGGGAGAAACACCATGCGAGTACTTGAATGTATATATTGGAGAAGGTGATGATATTGGAGGCAGTCTAATGAAAAATGATGAAAGGCCACTTTATATTGGTGAAGGAACTACGCTAACAGTTCGTAAAGGATCTGCTTTGATTTTATCAGGCGATATATACTTGGCAGGAAAAATTGTAGTTGATGCCGAAGCATATTTTTCTTGTTCTCAGTCATATTTGATGAATGGAGGATATGGAAATTATCCAGCTAATTTAGGTCCAACCATCCATTTCCTTGATATTGGCTCCAATTCAATTGCATCTCATCTAATTATTGATCCTAATGCTATATTGGCGCCTCCTCCATTGGTTTGGATTCCAGGAACTCTTCCTGCCAATTTCGTTCCAGAAACGCTCCGTTCTCAATTAATAGCTCCTGACCAATATTTAAAAACAGAAGCACGCAGAACAAATAAAAATTGGGATGATCCGAATTTGCAATGCGAAAAATGTACATTATCTCAATCAGGCCCGGGAGGAGCCGTCTTAAGTTGTAAATACGTGACGTCATCTTTACGCCCCTCAAACACAAGCGTATATAATAATGACGATGCGTCAAGCATCAATATCTACCCCAACCCCACCAACGACAAAATATACATCTCAACCGGCAATACAGACGAACCCTCAGACATCCAACTCTTAGACATCAACGGTAGACAACTCTACAAAACAACTTCCAAAGATGCAGAAACAGAGATTTCTTTGAGCAAATATCCACAAGGCACTTACCTAATCAGAATAAGTAACGCCACCAATAGCGTGGTTAAAAAAGTAGTGAAGACGAATTAATCCACTGAAAGCTAAAATAAGAACAGCCATTTCTCCAAAAAGAAATGGCTGTTCTTATTAATAAAATCTCAGTGCCTTCGCGCCTCCGTGAGCAACAAAAACTCCGCAAGCTGTAAACTATAAAACCGGCGAAGCAACCGCTACAATATTCGATTCGAAAACCTCAGCAAATTTTTCTACAAAAATCCTTTTCACTTCTTCTTCATCTACTTTTCTACCTAGTTCTATTTCCATACTGGTAACGCCTTTATCAACAATTCCGCATGGAACAATGTAATTAAAGAATTGAAGATCGCTGTTCACATTCAATGCCAATCCGTGGATGGTGATCCAACGGCTGCTTTTTACGCCCATGGCGCAGATTTTGCGGGCCTTTTCGTTATCGGCATCCAGCCAAACTCCTGTGGAGCCGGGTAATCTGCCCGATTCAATGCCGTATTCTTTTAAAGTTAGTATGATGGCTTCTTCTAATGAACGCATGTATTTGCCAAGGTCTGTAAAATATTGTTCCAGATCCAGAATAGGGTAGGCCACCATTTGGCCGGGGCC
>JAATFC010000257.1 GCA_015655435.1 Chitinophagales bacterium
CTTTTTCTTGGAATGCGTTTGCAAACTATCCGAACGGTATTGTGAACTGGATTTTTCAACCGAAACGGGGTCGCTTTTTTGGGAAAAACCTGTAGTCTGTCCTTTGGTATAAAAAGACGCAAATACCATAGCCACAAGCATTACAGACTGGTTGATACGAAAAAAAGTATGAATACGCATTCCTATTTTTAAAATTTATTTAAAACATAAATGTAAGAACTTATTACAATAAACTATTTTTGCTAACTATTGAATTTGTGGCTACCGCTAAGCCAACACTCTGTTGATACCAAATTTTTTCTTTATGCGCAAGACCCTTTTAACGTTTATAGTATGCTTTTTTTTGAGTGCTTCCTATGCTCAGGATGCAAACTACTGGAGCAATAACTATAATGCTGGCAACTTTTTTACACCGGGAGCAGTCATTGCATCCAATAAAGACAGCGGTACTTTTTTTTACAACCCTGCGCTGTTAGCGTATGAGACAAAAAGCTCAACGTCTATCAATGGCAACCTCTACCAATATCAGCAAAGCCATATAAAAAACGGAGCAGGCACAGGTCTGAATCTCAATTCCAATAGTACCAATATCATCCCGCTATTGGTTTCGGGAACTATCGCGCTGAAGACCAAGAAACCTTTTGCTATCTCGTACGCTCTTATACGGAATCCAATAGAGAATTTTCAAGGTACACAAAGAAAGGACACAAAAATGAACGTGCTCGATGATAGTTATAGTCCCGGCAATGAGACCTACGTAGGACAGATTTCTTCCCAAAACAAAAGCACGCAAACATCTGCATTTGCCAATGTAGGATTTAAGATTTCTCCTAAGTTGGCGTTTGGTATTTCCATAGAAGGTCAGGTATTCCAACAGAACCTAAACGAAAGTTATTCATCGAGTGCCTTAATCAATAATGGCTCACAGAGCGCATTTCTCCCCATCGCCAGCAATACGGTCGACTATCAGGTTACACTTACACATCTAGGAATGAAATTCAAAGCTGGATTGGCTTACAACTCAGGAAGGCATCACTTAGGACTATTGGTTTCCACGCCGATTGTCCATGTTGGAGGTTCCGCTACATTGTATTCCGATATTAGAATGAATAACCTCATATATACGTCTCCGACATTGGACACACTTAGTCTACTTGCCAATACAAGACAAACAGGTCTAAAGACTTCAGTAAAAGCCCCTTTTAGTTTTGCATTGGGATATGCTTATGATTACAATGAGACGGGACAGATATATCTTTCAGCAGAATATTTTACCAAGGTTAGCCAGTACAATGTCATTACGCCGCACGATGATTATTTTGTCAAAACAGATAGTGTTGTGGGCAAACAACCGACTTCCCAGATAATAAACTTAGTCAACGCCAATAGACCTGTTCTTAACTTCGGAATAGGTATTAGTTACAAACTATCCGATAACATAATCGGCTATACTTCGTTCACAAGTGACTTTTCTTTTAATGACAAAACTTTAAAAGATAAAGAGAGCGCGCTTGTCACATCCACTACATCTAATTGGAATCTGTGGCACTTGCAGCTAGGCGCCAATTTCAAAAGAAGAAAATTTAATCTACGACCAGGATTGTTGCTGACTTACGGTCACACCAACAATTATATACAACCTATCAATTTCGACAATCCAAACGAACAGAATGTATTGATGGGCAATGCTGGACTTACTTCAGCAAGCCATCTTTCCGTAGGATTGATGTTTTCCTATATCTACAATTTATAGTACAAATCAAAATGTTTGGACAAAGCGTTCAACCAATTGCAGATAATTGTCCCAAGCACTAAAAGGTAGCGAATCATAAGTGTCGTTGACATCGTGGTAATTTACTCCTCCTAAAGTATAGAAGAAAAAAGAAGGAACTCCATTTTGGTAAAACCAATAATGGTCACTATTGGCAGCCTCACCACGCGGCTTGATTTCTTTTAAGTAATGATACTTTTGGTTAATGGAATCCAACGTCTGCAACTGTTTCGTAAAAATGGAACTGTTCACAATCTGGATCCCGTCGACTCCCGTTCCTGCCATATCGAAATTGCACAGAAACTTCACTTTTTTCAAGTCAAACAAAGGGTGTGAGACAAAATATTCCGAACCTTTCAGTCCAAGTTCTTCTCCCGAAAAAGAAAGAAAGGCTACACTATATTTAGTCGGATGGTTTTTAAAATATTGCATGAGAGCCAATATAAATCCAGTACCGCTCGCATTGTCGTTCGCTCCATAAAAAATAGCATTATCTCCCATTTTACCTAAATGGTCGTAATGCGCAGAGATAACTATAAGTGAATCGGACACTTCCGTACCTTTTATAAATCCCGCAACATTCTGAGTCTCATAGTCCGTATCCAATCGAGCCTGTATATTGAGCTGTATCGTGTGCGGATTGGCAATCGGCTTATGCAACTCAATCAACGGTTTAGGATTTTGAAAAGGCAAAACCGTCCATGTCAGTTTTTTCGGACTATACGAAACAATTCCTTTGATAGGCAAAGAACTATCAGACTGTATATAACGTAGATTTTGATTGATGACTTTGGTTTCTTCTGCCGATTCCGTGCTGTCGGGGCCATTATCGATATACACGAAAGCATTTGCAGCCTTTCCCATCAACCCAAACAAAGATGCGGAGTCCAGCATTTCGCGACGTTTTCCTACCACTATATTGTATGTTCCTTTTACACTAGGGCTGGTTGCATCGACTAGATAGTCCACGCCCGGTTTTAATTCTTCACCATTAAGTTTTACGTCCATCTTTCCGGGAAAATAATTGACAGCAACACTATATTTTTGGTAGTATTGGTTATTGTTTTCGGGAAAAGGAATAGCTCCGTTTTTCTTAAATTGTTCCGCTATAAATCTAGCGGCTTTCCAGTCGCCTTTTTGCGTATAGCCACGTCCTTTATATTCCGGAGAAGATAATTGTTTGACAATGGATTTCCCATACTCCGCCTCTTGTGCGTGACAGATGGAAACGCAAAACATAGACACCAAAAGCACACATCGTCCAATATATTTCAACATAATACTCATTTCAAAATTTGAGTATCTAAGATAGTATTATTTGCTTTCTTGCGACCGCATATAATTTTGGAGTTTTTTTGACCGTAGAAAAAATTTACATAAATATTTTAAAAATTACCCGAACGGTAAATCGTCCAATATGTAAACACATTATCTTTATCCAGCTTTTTTAACCATTACCACTATTTAAATCTTTAAAAATTTGACCTATGGGCTTTTTTGATAAACTAAGAAACGAATTTGTCGATATCATCGACTGGACGGACAATACGGGCGACACCCTCGTATGGAAATTTCCACGCTATCAGGACGAAATCAAGATGGGTGCAAAACTGACCGTACGCGAATCGCAACAGGCGGTCTTCATGAACGAAGGCAAGATTGCCGATGTGTACCAACCCGGTATGTATTCGGTCGAAACACAAAACATGCCCATCCTTGCAACGCTGAAAGGCTGGAAATATGGATTTGACAGCCCATTCAAAGCGGATGTTTTTTTCGTCAGTACCAGGCAATTTGTTGACCAGCGCTGGGGAACAAAAAACGCGATTACGATTGCTGACGAACGCTTTGGTATGATTGAGTTGCGCGCATTCGGAACATTTGCTTTCCGCATTGAGGACGGCGGTAAATTCATCAAGGAAATCGCTGGAACGAATGGAGAATTTACAACCGAGGATATCAATGGACAACTGCGTAGCCTGATTGTCAACAAATTTACCAATGCCATAGGCAGCGGCAATATTCCCATAGACAAAGTAGCAGCTAGCGTGGAAGACTTGTCCAATCTATGTCAGGAAAAACTGAATCAGGATTTTGAAGGTTACGGTCTGAAGATTACCAAGTTCCTAGTCGAAAACGTATCCATGCCGGATGACATCAAAAAAGAAATTTTCGAATACTCTCGCCTGGACAAAATAGACATGCAAAAACTGGCTCAGATGAAAGCGGCACAGAGTATCGAAACAGCGGCAGCTAACCCCGGCGTAGGCGGCATGGGTGTAGGCTTAGGAGTCGGAGTCGGCATGGGTAATATCATGGCCAATACGATGGGAACGGCTATCACCAACAATCAGCAAAATCAACCTAATACTATCGGCACACCTCCACCCATTCCTCAGGCAGCACAGTATTTCGTTGCGGAAAATGGTCAGCAAACAGGGCCTTTTGATGCTGCTCGTCTAGCGCAAATGGTGCAATCCGGTACGCTGACACGCGACACGCTGGTTTGGAAAACGGGAATGGCGGGATGGGCTGCAGCATCCTCTGTCGAGGACGTTGCTTCATTATTCAGCAACGTACCACCACCATTACCTCAATAATCTTTGCAATATTCAAAAAAACAAGGACTGTAATTTTCATCTATGAAACCAACACAACGGCTTACCAGATACACTATACTATCTTCTTCCGTATTGGCATTGACTGCATACGAGTTCGACGCTTTTGCCCGGGGAGGCGGTGGTGGCGGACACAGTAGTCACAGCAGCAGTCATAGCAGTAGCCACAGCAGCAGTAGCAGCCATAGTAGCAGTAGTGGTCATAGCAGCGGTGGAGGAAGTGGATTTGGAGGCATTGGTTTCATCATATTCATCATAGTCGTATTTATTATTATTTCGGCCCTGAAAAAACGACTCAAGAGCAGCGGAAACAATACTACAAATTCCATGGTGGGAAATATTGGTAGTCTGGGCAAAAATATTATTGGAGGACTGGGCGGTGGTATTGTAGGAAACCTCATTGACGAATTCACGAATGGTTCTTCATCGTCCGACAGTCAAGCCCCGATAGGAAATCAGAACTTTCCGGAGGGACTTACGTCACAGAAGGTCAAAACTGCATTTTTGGAAATACAGCAGGCATGGCAGTTACAGGATTTAAATAAGGTTCGCAAATGGATTAGCGACGGCGTCTATCAGCGCTTCACGGCACAGTTTGAAATGATGCAAAAACTCACTCAGAAAAACTACCTAAGTAATATCAGAATCTATGACGTTTCTGTTGCCGATGTATATAGTGACGGAGTCTATGAATGTGCCGACATTATAGTCACATTTTCCATGGACGACAAATTTGTCTGCGAAAAATACCCTTCACTCAACGAGTCCTATTACGGTGACACGGATTCCGAATATTGGACTTTTATCAAAAGAAAAGATGCTAAAGTCACCGATGTAGACCTATATCGTAGCGACAATTGTCCGAACTGCGGTGCATCTTTGGAAAACAAACTCGGTGAAGTCAGTCGCTGCAAAAGCTGCAATACCCTTGTCAACAACGCGTCCTACGATTGGATACTAAGTGAAATCACACAGAACCAAGACTATGAAGGTCGTACGCAGGATATACTGTCCGACACACATTTGTTGGAATTGGTAAAGAATGACCCACTATTTGCTACGCAAAGGATGGAAGACATAGCATCCAATATATTCATGCAAATAATGGAAGTCCTGAGCGGCGGCGACAATACCAAATTAGAACGATTCACCAGCAAGGAGCTTGCTCAAAAAATCCTTTCCATCAAACAACAAAACGGCATATTTGTATTTGACAGACTATATCTCAATGATGTAACACTTTCCAGTTACGATACGGAAAACGGCAACCTCAACTTGCATTTCGATTTGGGCGCAAGTTTCAAACGAGTACAAATCGATGGGAGCAGTATTTTCTGGATAGATGATGATTTTGTGGACGCCCGCTACCAAATGAAGCTCTCCAAAAGCCTGACAGCATTGCAAAGTGCACCGAAAGAAATCGCTTATAGTTACGAATGTGCAAGTTGTGGCGCACCGTTTGACGATACGGCGCACGATACCTGTTCGTATTGTGGCGCTCCGGTGGTTGATATCCAGCACAACTGGGTATTGACGGATTTTATTGCGGAATAGGCAACTGTTCATAAACGGAAAGAGTTAGAAATGTAGGAGTTCTCTGTAGCCTGAGGCAATATCGAAATGATGTTTAATTTCTAGAATGTTTTTCAAATAATCATCGTCATTTCGAATGAGGTACGAGCGAGAAATCCCCTAGAATAGCCAAAACGTCCCTAAATGCACTATAAGTTTATCCAATATAAACCCTTAGTACAACAAACGTTTCGTTTTACCTTCACGTAATTGAATACAACAACAACCCAATATGAAGAAACAAATAATCGTAGGCTGCTTATTGGCGATGAGTTTGATGGCTTGTTACAAACTACATTTTGAGGGCAATACTTTTCAAACAGTCAAAGGAACGATTACAGATACATTAAACAAGCCAATCTCCAATCTGACGCTCAACATGGTAACGACATTAACAAATTCTCGTAGCGGACCGGTTATCGTGTCTACAACATCAACCAAAAGTGACGGAAGTTTTCAGTTCACCTTTCCGCGTTCCAATGGATATTTATATGTCGAGCTTCCCGAAACATACGCAGTTGCGGATTCTGTAGGAAAAATACCGGATTTACATAGGGAGATTTATATTGACACTGCGAAATTTCAAAACTTTCTCTACAATACACAAACCGTAAAAGTCGTCGAACCATGAGAAAATATTTTATAGTTCTTTATCTTCTTTTATCACTTTCTCAATTAAAAGCGCAGGATACGACAGCCTTTGGCGACAAAACGTTTTCTATTGGAACTAACGAAGGTTTAAAGAGTTTTACGGGAAACAACTTCATATCAAAAACTTATAAAGCAAGTGCCTCTACAACTATTGATATTCGATTTCGCATTTACGGAAACTGGGGAATCGGCGGAGGTGGAGAATGGAGTAGCCCATCCTTAAAATCGTTGCAATATGTAGGCAACAGTACAAGCGCAACAATGACTAACTGGTTTGGATACTTGTTTTACAATGTCTATTTAGGAAAAAAATGGATGTTCGTACCGAAGATTGGGACAGGATCTTACCGACTTACCAATACCTTGGAAGCAAACGACTATTACAAGACCTATACATACAGCACTCATGGCTACAGCTATTTTGCTGCACCTGAAATCAACTTTTTTTTGACAAAACACATTTCCGCAAATGCGGTTGTACAATACACTTACATCAATCTGCGAAGTATGAATGCCAATGAATCGGTTATCGGAACTAATTACCACAAAACAAATCAGTTTTTGGGTTCTATTGGAGTGAGATTTTGGTTGTAGGTTAGTTGTTTTTAAACCCTAGAGTATATTGATAAAAATAAAAGGAAGCATTTTGCTTCCTTTTATTTTTCCGAAACTTTTCCTAGTTTTTTCATCTCCTCGTCAATACCAGTACGCAGATCCATAAGCTTGAGTGCATAGTTCTCCAGTATTTTTTCTCGCTCCGTTTGCGGATTCCATTTCGGAACAGGGATAGGAGCCCCATTGTTGTCCACTGCTACAAAGACAATAACGCAATGCGTAGTCTGTACTTGTTCGTGGCTTTGGGGTTTTCCCGCAAATACGTCAATACCAACATGCATGCTCGTCGTTCCGGTATAGATAATCTTTGCTCTAATCTCAACTATATCTCCAATACCGATCGGTTTGTAAAAACGAATTCCGCCAACGTATACGGTTACGCAATAGCTAGAGCACCAGTTTGCAGCACAGGCATAGCCAGCCTGATCAATCCATTTCATTACGGCACCGCCATGCACATTTCCACCGAAATTTATATTGGACGGTTCGGACAAGAACCGCAGTACCATTTCGTTTGATTGATTTTCCATGGGCAATTTTATTTAGAAAAAAACCTTGTCTATATGACAAGGTTTTTTATTTTTTGATTAAGGTTTCTTTTTGGTTTCAACGACTGGCGATTGATGCGGCGCACCTACCATTTCCATCATTGTATTGACTGCCTCATTTACGTAAATGTTTTTGGAAACAAATTTCAGCCATTCCTGATATCTTTTTCCTTTCGACGTATCCGTATTTTTATAAAACTTGTTGTAGTTGTCCGTTGCAGGCTTTGATACTACAGGATTTTTTACAACCAATAGACTGTCGTCTTTAGAATTTATTTTAGCAGAATTTGCTTTGTCCTCTTTGTATTTGATGATATTCAGATTAATAGGTTGTCCGTCCCGGCTATTCAACCAATCAATGTTTCTTTGAATGACGCTGAATGCCGCCGCTTGTTTAATACGCGCTTGTGCGTTGGCGATAATGGAAGCCTCATTGTAAGGAGCTTTCCACGATTGGTAGGGTATCGCCGGAATCTTGTCATAAGGCAATGCATACGGATCGTCCGTTTCCCTCATTTTCAAAAATGCATATTGGTCAGGGAACGCAATATCAGGAACGACGCCCTTACGTTGCGTAGACTCGCCATTGATACGGTAAAATTTCTGGAAAGTCAATTTCAACGCACCAAACTCAGGATCTCCATTCGCATTGTTTTTTCCTATAGGCAATTGTCTTTGAACGGTACCTTTGCCGTACGAATCGTTTCCGATAATAATGCCTCTGTGATAGTCCTGTATCGCCGCCGCAAATATCTCTGCAGCCGAGGCACTGAAATCGTTTATCATTACCAACATAGGGCCGTCATAGATAGTTTTCTGTCCGTCTTTGTTTAACGTCTGCGCATTTCCTTTTCTATCGCGTACCTGTACGACAGGCTCTTGATTGACAAACAAACCGACCATTTTATTGACTTCGGAAAGCGATCCACCATTATTGGACTGCAAATCAAAAACAAGTCCTTCTATATTGTCTTTCTTTAATTTCTCCACTTCGGCCGCGATATCGCGTGCACATTGCGAACCGTTGGGATCGTTGAAATCATAGTAGAATTCGGGTAAATAAATATATCCTATTTTCTTCCCGTCTCTTTCCAATACAGCGCTCCTCGCATCCAGCTCGTCTTGTTTCAAAAGGTCTCTTTCCAACGTTACAATTTCTATCGTACCGTCCAGCGCTCTTTTCAATGTGAGTTTCACAACCGAACCTTTCGCGCCTCTTATCAACTTCACTGCGTCCGTAATATCGTATCCACTGATATCAACGGCTTCGCCTGTAGCCTGACCTACTTTCAATATAACATCATTTTCATGGATTTTACCACTTTTCCATGCAGGCATACCTTTTACGAGTTCCATGACTTTAATACTTCCGTCAGGATTCTGTGCCAACTGGGCTCCAATACCGTAAAATTTATTGCCCATCTCGTTATCGAAATCCCTTTTCTCCGCCGGAGGAAAATAGTCTGTATGCGGATCCATGATATGGCAAATAACATTGACAAACAAAGAATATTGCTGTGCCTCATTGTTGTCGCGAGAGAATTTTTTGAAGGAACGATCCAACATTTTTTTCACGGCATCTCGAGCTTCTTTTTCTAACTCGGCATCCGTTTTTTTCTTGTTTTTACTAGTGTCCGCTGCTTTCTCACGCATACTCTGCAAATCGACAAATCTTGTCAATGTCTGGTATTTCAACCGTTTCCTCCAGATATCAATCTGAGCGGCATCATCCGCCGGAAAATCAATACTGTCAACCGATGCAGGCAATGTCTCATCTGTCGTAAAGTCAAACGGTTTGGAAAGAATGTCGTTGTAGATTTTCGTAATTTTTCCAATACGCTTATTGAGCATATTGAACGATGTCAGGAAAAAACGCATCGGTGCGTCACCGTGTATTTCGTCGTCAATCTTCGTACCATACAGCGCATCCAAACTGTCTACGTCTTTCTTCAGAAAAATATTTTTTTCGCCGTCGATAGATGTCAGGTATTTATTGAAAACCAATTTGGAAAAAGCGTCATCTATCGGCTTGGGACTATAATGGTCGCGCTCCAACACCATTCCGATATATTGCAACAACTGTTGCTGACGACCTATCGTGTCGTTGTCATTGACCCTACCCTTGCAGCTATATGCGCCCAATATCCCGGTTATCAACACAACCACTAACACCGGCAATGTTCTTTTGCTCAACATAAGTTTCTCTAATTTATATAACATTATCGCCCAAAAATAAAAGTTAAGTAGGAAAATACGCAATTTTATTATTACCGTTCGTCACGAAATAACAAGCTGCAAATATTCGCCAATATTTGGCAAGAGAAAGCAAGTTAACTTTTTTTTAAAAAAAACACCAATAGTACAGACTACCCAATACAGTAAAATGGCAAAATAAAGTTTTCCCCGTTTTTTTTGAAATTAAGTATGAAGCGTATATCTTTGCAGCCCCGAAATGGAGTTTGTAGCTCAGCTGGTTAGAGCGTCGGATTGTGGTTCCGAAGGTCGTGGGTTCGAAACCCATCAGACTCCCAGACAGGAAAAAGGCTTTGCAAAGCAATTGCAAAGCCTTTTGTTTTTCATCGATAGTAACAATCCTTTTATCCTTAAAAAAGACCATCAATCCTTATCTCAAACGTTTTTGCCTAAGAAATAGGCAACTTTACCGAACTCACTTGGCAGCAATTTTTGAAAGGGTAAACTTTGCTGTTCTATACACGTCAAATGACATCCATATAAATGGATTTTTTACAATTAATATGAAGAAGATACTTATTTTACTAGGCGTAGGTGCTCTTATGAACACAAGCATCCACGCTCAGACGACAGACTCAACCAAGAGTAAAACACAGACAACATTCCAGAAAAGGGAAGACCCTAAAAACGGTCATCTTTCGGGAAAAATCGTAGACAATGCGACAAAAGCAAGCATTGGTGCAGCATCCATCCAAGTTTTTACGGTCACGAAAGATTCCGCGACTGGAGGAAGCAAGGAAATACTGTTTACTACTACATCATCTGCGGGTAACGGTGATTTTGAAATAACAGACCTACCCGTCTATCAAAGATTGAAAGTTGTCGTGAATGCCATAAACTATGGCACATCCGAACAAAACGTGAGCTTTTTCCAAAAAACACAAACCACAGGTACTAAACCTCAGGCTGGTGGACAAGCTGGCGGCTGGGGAAATGGCGGCATGAGAGGAACGATTAATGCCGATAAAGACCTCGGAACAATTGCGTTGGTTCCAGCAGCTTCAGATTTGGGAAATGTTACTGTTACTTCTACCGGGAAACAGCTTTTCCAAATGGGTGTTGACCGTAAGATTTTTAATGTTGAAAAAGATATTTCCAGTACTGGACAGTCAGCACAGGAAGTATTGGCACATATACCAACAATCAATGTTGATATTGACGGAAACGTTACAATGCGTAATGCTTCGCCACAGATATATGTGGACGGACTCCCTACTACCTTAACATTGGAACAAATTCCTTCCGACCTGATAGATAAAGTAGAATTGATTACAAATCCTTCTGCCAAATTTGACGCTTCCGGCGGTGGCGGTGGCATCATCAATATTGTTTTGAAAAAGAACAAAAAAACTGGCTATAATGGAGGTATCAGGGCAGGTGTAGATACGCGCGGTGGAACTAATGCGGGTGGAGACTTCAGCTATCGCCAGGGCAAATTCAATTTTTCCGCAAATGCTGGTTATAATGAAAGGAAAAACAAGAGCGACATCGAAATGAACCGTTACAATAAGTCCAACAATACGACCTTAACGCAAAACGGAGACGACCAGAAAAGGAATTTCCGTATGTTGATGGGTAACCTGTCTTTGGACTACCTGATGGACAACAAAAATACATTTACCATCGGAGGCGGTGTTTTTGACGGAAGGATGAACAACAACCAGCCTATGGCCATCGACTCTATTGTCGGACAATTGGGACAAAACGCTCCATTCTCTTACGGAAACCTGACTTCTCTGTCCAAAATGCATTTTACCAACTATAACGGAAAATTTGGCTATAAGCACCTTTTCGGAGAAAAGGAAAACCATGATGTGACAGCCAACTTCCAATACAATTCGGCTAACAACAACGGTAATACCAGTACCAATACAGGATTTTTCAACGATGCGGCATTTGCCGATCCTCGCAACCCGTCCATACTGTCCAATACCAATATGGATGGCTATCGCAGACAATGGATTGCCCAAGCTGACTACGAAAATCCGATTACCGAAAATTCTAAATTAGAAGCGGGCATACGTGCGGAACACACGGATTTTTATAGTGATAGCCGTATTTTCACGGACTCCACAGGAGTAGGCGCATCTGCGTTGGCTTTCAGAAATAGATATTCTAGTAAATACAATTACCAAGAACACATTTATGCTGCCTACGCAACATTCACTTCCAAAATAGGTCCGGACTTGACATATCAAGTTGGTGCACGTATTGAAAGCTCCAAATACGATGGAACCAATATGTTGATGAATACGAACCAAGTGGATTCCATTACTACGCCATTCTCCAACAAGTTCCCGTTGAATCTTTTTCCTAGTTTGTTTGTAACGTACAATCTGCCAAATCAACAGGATTTGCAGTTCAACTATACTAGAAAAATCAACCGTCCTAATTTCTTCCAA